>NZ_JASDDE010000073.1:0-16792 GCF_030407565.1 Pseudoalteromonas sp. APC 3694 | reverse complement strand
TATACCTTATCTTCATGCTGTTTGTTTTTCATACCACAAAGATCAACACGCCCTAGCTAGCTTTTAATTTGCTAATCACTTTTGATGTAGAGCAACCATCTAAAAACTCAAGCACTTCTACTTTTCCGCCATGACGCAACACATGCTCGGCACCAGCAATTTGCTCAACAGTGTAATCACCACCTTTAACAAGAATATCTGGGCTAATTTGCTCAATTAGCTTTGCTGGAGTGTCATTTTCAGCCTCACTGCCAAACGGAATAACCCAATCAACTGAGGCTAATGCACTTAAAACCATAGCACGCTCATCTAATGGGTTAATTGGGCGCTCAGGGCCTTTTAAACGGGCAATGGATTCATCGTTATTTAAACCAACCACTAATCTATCACCACGCGCTTTAGCTTGCGCTAAATAGCGCACATGGCCTGCATGCAAAATATCAAAACAACCATTAGTAAATACAATGGTTTCTCCATTTTGCTTTGCAAATTCAATATGTTGTAATACATCATCAAATGGGGTTTGATAATGCTCGCCAGTGGCTTGTAAGTATTGGCCTAACTTGCGGCTCAACTCTTCAGGAGAAACCGTAGCCGCTCCCAATTTACTTACTGCAATACCTGCAGCTAAGTTTGCAATTTCGACTGCATCTTTGGCGGTCATACCCGCACCTAGCATTACAGCTAATGTAGCAATAACAGTATCGCCCGCACCGGTTACATCACTTACTTCGAGTTGTTGCGCTGCAAAGTCATGCTTTTGCGTTGCATCAATTAGCGACATACCTTGTTCTGAGCGTGTTAGTAGCATGGCGTTAATACCCGCATCACTAATCAGGGTACGCGCGCTGCTAGCAAGCAACTCTTCTGAACCAACCTGACCACCCGCTAATTTAAACTCATTTAAATTAGGGGTTATGTAATCAGCTCCACGGTACAACTCTAAATCAGATGATTTAGGGTCAACAAGCACGGTTTTACCTGCATCTTTAGCAACCGAAATCATTTTTTGGATTAGCGCGAGTGAGCCCTTGTTGTAATCAGAAAATACAATAAAGTCGTAATCACTCAGCACCAGCTCTAATCGATTTAATAACAACTGGCTATGAGACTCATTAAAAGCCTCTTCTAAATCTAAACGCACAACTTGTTGATGACGACTGATCACCCGCATTTTAGAAATAGTCGGCAAATCGCATACACTCACAAGCTGTGAATTTATTTTTTCACCCTCTAGAATGTTTTCTAAAATTTGTCCGCTTTCATCCTCGCCAATTAGGCCAAGTAAACCCACTTTGCCATCTAGTCGGGCTATATTTTTAGCCACATTGGCGGCACCACCGGCTTTGTCTTCAAATTTACTGACTTTTACAACGGGTACTGGTGCCTCCGGCGAAATACGGCCAGAATCACCATACCAGTAGCGGTCGAGCATAACGTCACCAACCACTAAAATACGCGCTGCTGATAAGTTTTTTAATAGCGATAAATCCATTACTGCTGCTCCGCAACAACCATATCCATGGCTTCACACAGCCAATGGCCAATAAACATGTGTGCCTCTTGAATACGGGCTGTTTCATCATTTTTAATAATAATAGGTAACTTGGCGATGTCTTTTACTTTACCTCCATCGCGACCTGTAAATGCAACAGTGAATGCTCCTATTTTATTAGCGGCTTCTAACGCTAAATTAATATTATTACTGGTGCCCGATGTAGTTAAGCCAATTACGATATCTTCAGGTTTACATAGCGCCTGAACTTGGCGTTCAAATACTGTGTCAAAATGATAGTCATTACTGTGCGCTGTTAAAATAGAGGTGTCTGTGGTGAGAGCAATAGACGCTAACGGTCCTCGCTCTAACTTATAACGTACCACAAACTCTGCAGCCAAATGCTGAGCATCAGCCGCACTGCCGCCATTACCAAACCAAACAACCTTACCACCAGCCTGTAAAGCACTATGACATGCTTCTAACAACTGCATTACCTCTTGATGATACGCCTCCATGGTTTCGAACAATACTTGGTGACGATTTAAACTTTCTAGGTAGCTAGTTGCCACTGAATCTATAATTGACATGAGATATTCCTCTTGGAACTGAAATGGCAGGAAAAATTAATTTCATTATTCCATAATTTTATAGCCAAATCACCTCTATATAACTAAATTAAAGTACGGGTAGAAAGTTATTATTCAGATAAAGAAGGTTTTTATCGTTGTTACCTTTTTCAAGTTGCTATTTTATATTTGTGTATTTAGAAAAAAACGATTTCACGCTAAACTAGCGCCACTTTCATTTATACAAAGCAACAGTATGGCACGCATTTTTTATTCACTCGCATTAATTATTATTAGCCCACTGATTGTATTTTACTTATATGTACTAAGAGGTAAAAAAAACGCAGGATATCGCGCTCACTTTAAGGAACGTTTTGGCTTCATAAGCCGCGCTTTATTTTCAAACAACAAACCAGTTGTATTTCATTGTGCTTCTGTGGGCGAGGTGTTAGCTGCAACCCCTTTAATTAAAGCCCTACAACATGAACAACCGCAGTTAAATATTTTAATTACCTGCAATACTCCAACAGGACGAGAGCAAGTTACCGCACAATTTAAACAAAGCGTTGCTGTTAGTTATTTACCCATTGATTTTCCAATGGCCACCACTCGCTTTTTAAAACGAGTAAAACCGCAATTACTCTGTATTTTAGAAACTGAACTATGGCCGAACTTAATGGCTAATGCGCACAAACAAAATATACCTGTATTGGTAGTTAATGCACGACTATCTGAAAAGTCTCAGCAAGGCTACGAAAAAGTGGCCCAGCTAACTCGCAGTATCATGCAATCAATTACCGCACTTGCAAGTCACGACAAAACCGATGCAAATCGCTTTATTGAATTAGGGCTACCTGCTGAAAAAAGCCATGTAACGGGATCAATAAAATTTGATATTACCCCAACCACTACACAACTCGATAAAGTAGCCTCTTTAAAGCAATATTATAAAAAAGCAGAACGCTTTATATGGGTCGCAGGTTCTACTCACCCTATAGAGCATGAATTAATACTCGATGCCCACCAGCAGTTGTTAAAAAAGCAGCCTGATGCTTTATTGATTATTGCCCCGCGACACCCCGAGCAATTTGATAAAGTGGCTGAACTACTCACACAAAGTACTTTAAGCTTTAGTCGTCGTAGCCAAAATAATTACCAAAACGAACACGTTTTACTTGCCGATACGCTAGGTGAATTACAGTGTTTATACGGCGCGGCTAGTGTTAGTTATATTGGCGGTAGTTTGATTCGTCGTGGTGGTCATAACCCGCTTGAGTCAGCCGCATTTTCGGTCGGTGTAATAACAGGCCCTCACACGTATAACTTTGATCATGTCTATCCTGAGTTAACAAAGCTCAAAGGGGCATGCGTGGTAGAAAATGCAGATGAACTGGCACAACAACTCATTACCTTTAGCCAAAATAAAAAGGCATGCCAAACGCTCGGCACAAAAGCTGCGCAATGTGTTGCTAAAAACCAAGGCGCCATAAAAAAAACACTCACTATTATTAATCAATACTTAGAGCTAAAACAGTGACTAACATAGCTATTAGCCAAACCCGAGAATGGGTTTCATCCGTTATTGTAAAATATAACTTTTGCCCGTTTGCCCGTAAAGAAGTCGAAAACAACTGTATTCATTACATTGTAAGTAACGCCAATACTATCGATGATGCTGTAATGGATATGCTTGAGCAATGTATCGAGCTTGACCGCGAGCGCGAACGAGAAACCACGCTAATCATGTTCGATAACGGTTTTAGTGACTTTGAAGACTTTTTAGATTTAGTCGATTTAGCAAATGCGCTATTGGTTGCACAAGGCTTTGAAGGTAAATATCAAATTGCAAATTTTCACCCTGATTATGTATTTGCCGATAGCGATGAAACCGATCCGGCCAACTACACAAATAGAGCACCGTTTCCTACCTTGCACCTAATTCGTGAAGCAAGTATGAGTGAAGCACTTGAAAACTATGACGAACCTGAGTCTATTCCTGAGCATAATATAAACTTAGCACGCCGAAAAGGCATTGATTTTTGGCAACAATTATTAGAAAACTGTAAAAAACCGAGCGTATAAGCTCGGCTTTTAATACCTTTAGTTGACCCATTAACTTTATTTTTTGACCCAGCTACCATTTACTTCAATATAATGGCCGCTTTGCGTTTTTTCGATTGTTTTTGCTGCTGCCAATGCCTCAACTTGTGCAAGTGACAAGTTATTCTTTTTAGCTAATTTTAAGTACTGTGCCTTACGTTTTTCGTTAACGTCATCAACAACCGCTTTTGCTTCTGTATTTTGTACAACTAATCCAAGGTAGCCTGAGCTGTTTTCACCAACTAAGCCTTGGCTTTTAGCTTCATCTAAACTCATAGCCCAAACTGAAAATGACATACAAACGGCACTGATTAGGGTTACTATATTTAATTTATTTTTAATATTCATATTCTAGCTCCTTAAAATAACTCACTGTCATCGCTAAATAAATTATCGAGCTCTTTATCTACTTTGACACGAATTTCATGATCAACCTTAACATTTAAATTAATAGTGATTGGCTCTTTCGCTGCCACTTCAACGCGGTGCGTACATGCACTAAGCAACCCCAGTGCTGTAAGTATTATCAGCCATTTAGTCATTTTTAGTTCCTTTTGTTGAATACTCTTGTTCAACTTTTTGAGTAATTTCATCACTTAAGCGCAATGCTCTTAAGAGTGTAAAAACATTTTCTTCATGGTTGTAATTAAAGTTAACTTGCTGCGCCTGTTCCTTATTGTATCCCTTTAAGTTTACACCTAAATAAAGCCAACCGTCAGGCTTTAAGTCAACACTACTGTTTAAGCTCTGAATGTCTAAATCTTCCAACAAGCTTAAAATCGGGTCCAGTTCTTGTTGCTGAGCTTTAACTGCATCAAAAGCTGCATTGTCAGTAATAACTAGTTTACCTGTTCCTTGGTTAGATAATTCACCAGATTTTACCGAAATACCTTGTTGATCAAAGTAAACGGGTAAGCGGCCATTCACTCGACCAGTTAGTGTTATGCCCGATTTATCATCTAAGGTAATAAGTTTACTCGCATCAATATTTTCAAATATGACCAAAGACTGCTGCGCTTTTTCAGTCACTTTGTAGCTATCCAAAGCAAAACGACCACCAAGTACATCAGCAGTTATTTTTTCAGCGCGAGCAATAGAGTTCTCAACACTAAAATTACCGACAATGTTACTCACAACAGCACCTGCTCGTAACTCATTTAATTCAAATGTAGTAGGAGCCACATTAAGCTGCCCTGAATCATAAGAACCCGTTAAGCGACTGCTAAAATGCGTAGCTAAATAATCGTTGTATAAGCCACTTACCTGTTCTACTTGAAATGCAAACTCAGCCTGCTGTAAATTAACATCTCCGCGAACAACCCCATTAAAGCTACCGTCGGTCAGCGTGGCTAATGGTTCAAACTGCTGTAAAACAGGGTTAAGTTTAGTCACAGCTTGATCTGCAACTGTTATCTCAAATGGATGTTCCGCAGCAGATATGTGGTGACTGGCTACCAACTCAATACCATCAATAAACATATGATGTGAGGCTTGAAGCGCCCGACTTTGCAGGCCTTTGGAGCTTATGCGAATATTACTTAGGTTTAAAAGAGCACTGTTAAATTGGGTAAGTTTAGTTTCACTGTTTAAATCGACAAATAATTCGCCAACAGCCAAACTAGAAGATGCTGATAATTGATTATTTACACCGCGCACTTGGTATTGCTCGTAAGCCACTGAGCGTAATTGGCTATTTAGGCTAGCCTTTATATTTTGTTTATCGTCAAGCTCAGTCGTAAACTGTGCCTTGTAGCTCTTTACTGTTAATTTATCAAAACTAAGCTCAGCAAAAGCAATCTCGCTGGTTATTTTCGCATTTTTTTTATGTTGTAAAACATCCGCTATTTTAAATTGACCTGTGCTTGCTACCTTTTTAGCTGATGCGGGTAAAAAACCAGGCAGCTCATCAACTTTTAATTGGTAGTTGCCATTCACAGCCAAGTTATTTAAAGCTGCATCTATTTCTATATGCTCAACGTCTTCACTGATAAACAATAACTTAATATTGCCTTTGGCATACTCTAACGGCTGCTGAATATTAATTGCTAGGTTTTTCAGGCTGAGCTTCGTTTCACTATTTTTAGTGTTTAATAGCATTGACGGTATAACAAGTTGTCCGTTTTCAAACTTTACCGTATCACTAAGCATCAATTGCCATTTTAACGGCAGCTGCTTGGCTACAAATTCACGCTGTGATTGATTGCTTATAAGCGTCAAACAATCACTATCAAACGTTACCAAGCTGGTTAATTGCTGTGTATTTAACAAGGCTTTTTTATCGTTAAAGTGATAGTAAATATTCATATCACCAAAAGCCTTTAGCGTTACTGGGCATTTACTAAACTGCTGTGTAAACTCAGCATCTATGTTTGATTTTATATCAACGGATAACCCATCAAAGGTGAAATCATGCCCACTGTTTAATGAAAGCGCGGGTATCGGCTTTATCTTTGTTAGTAATCCATCTGCTAACTTAAAGTGACCAGTAATTTTATGATTGCTAACTGTTACTTCTGCAATCGCATCACCTGAAATCACAAATGTATTTAGCTTCTCTTCACCAATGCTAACCACTAATTCATCATGAAGTTGTGGGTGGGTAATTAACAATCTTTTGATATCAATTTTCGGCCGCTCTTTGGGTAAACTAAGTGCCAGCTTTTTGAAGGAGTTATTACTTGTTGAGACACTCTCGCTATCATTTAAACGAAGATTAGCGCGGCCAACAGTTATTTTTTTTGTATCAGCCACAATTCCACCAAGCTCAATTTGATGGCCTTGGTAAGTCAAACATAATCGGTTTACGTCTAAGCTAATATTTGAGTTTAGTGACCAATCTAAACAATGTAGTTCAACGCCAGATTGGCTCAAAGTTGGCGCTATAGCCCATTGAGTTATAGGCATACGAAATACATAACCCAGTGTTAAAACACTCAGAAATAAAAACACGACTCCCCATGCGATGCGTTTGATCATACTATCCTTATTGAACCTTGAACCTTGAACCTTGAACCTTGAACCTTGAACCTTGAACCTTGAACAGTCTAAACAAAAAAGGCTGCACAAGGCAGCCTTTTTATCTTACATTTAGATCATGAATCTAGCGTGTATATTAACCTACATTTTTACGCGCATTTCTAAACATACGCATCCATGGGCTATCCTCAGCCCACTCATCTGGATGCCAAGAGTTAGCAACCGTACGGAATACACGTTCAGGGTGTGGCATCATTACAGTTGCACGACCATCTGTTGATGTAATACCCGTGATCCCTTCAGGTGAACCATTCGGGTTTGCTGGGTACTGTGTTGTTGGGTTACCGTAGTTATCAACAAACTTAACCGCTACGGTGCCGCTTGCAAGTGCAGCCTTAGTTGCCGCATCATTTGCAAATTCTGCATGACCTTCACCATGTGAAACTGCAATTGGCATACGTGAACCTGCCATACCATTAAAGAACACCGATGGGTTTTCTTGAATTTCAACCAGACTAAAGCGTGCTTCAAAACGCTCTGACTTATTAGTTACAAAGCGCGGCCAATGTTCAGTACCTGGAATCAACTCTTTTAATGTTGATAGCATCTGACAACCGTTACATACACCTAAGCTAAAGGTATCTTCACGATGGAAGAAGCTTTGGAACTGATCGCGTGCCATATCGTTAAACAATATTGACTTAGCCCAGCCTTCACCGGCGCCTAATACGTCACCGTAAGAGAAGCCACCACATGCCACTAAACCTTTGAACTGTTCAAGCGTTAAACGACCTTCTAAAATATCACTCATGTGAACATCTACCGCAGCAAAACCAGCACGGTTAAACGCAGCAGCCATTTCTAGGTGCGAGTTTACACCTTGCTCACGTAAAATAGCCATTTGCGGTTTAGCACCGGTTGCAATATATGGAGCTGCAACATCTTCATTTAAATCAAAGTTAAGTTTTACATTTAAGCCAGGATCTTTTGCGTCAAACTTGGCGTCAAACTCTTGCTTAGCACAATCTGGGTTATCACGACGCGCTTGCATTTGATACGTTGTTTCGGCCCAAATTGTACGAAGTTCAGTACGCGTATGATTAAGTACTGTTTGCTCACCACGATTAAATACGATGTTATCGTCGTTATTTAGCGAGCCAATCACATGACTAATTGCGGCAACTCCATGCTGCTCAAATACCGCATTTACAGCCTCTAAATCGCTATTCGCTACTTGAATTACAGCACCTAGCTCTTCGTTATAAAGCGCTTCAATATCAGAGCCGGTCAAAGTCGCTAAATCAACGGTAACACCGGTGTGACCGGTAAACGCCATTTCAGCGATAGTGGTAAATAAACCACCGTCTGAACGGTCATGGTACGCAAGCAACTTGCTATCAGCGACTAGCGCTTGCATTGCGTTGTAAAAACCTTTTAGTAGCTCTGGGCTATCTACATCAGGTGTTGTATCACCTAATTGCTTATAAACCTGAGCAAGGCTTGATGCGCCCAGTCGGTTTTTGCCCGCGCCTAAGTCAACTAAAATAAGCGATGTATCGCCTTTATCTGTTCGTAACTGTGGGGTCACTGTTTTACGTACGTCTTCAACACGACCAAACGCAGTGATAATAAGCGATAACGGTGATGTTACAGATTGCTCTGTAGCATCATCTTCGTTCTTCCATGTCGTTTTCATCGACATAGAATCTTTACCTACAGGAATTGTTAACCCAAGTGCCGGACATAACTCTTCACCCACCGCTTTTACCGCTTCGTATAAACCGGCATCTTCTCCTGGGTGTCCCGCTGCGGCCATCCAGTTTGCAGATAACTTAATATTTTCAAGAGAGCCAATGTTTGCACAGGCAATATTCGTTAACGATTCTGCCACTGCTAAACGCGCTGAAGCGCCATAGTTAAGTAGTGCTGCAGGCGTACGTTCCCCCAGTGACATTGCTTCACCATGGTAAGTGTCATACGTTGCTGCGGTTACTGCACAGTTAGCTACTGGTACTTGCCATGGGCCTACCATTTGATCGCGTGATACTAAACCTGTTACCGAGCGATCGCCAATAGTAATGAGGAAGGTTTTTTCAGCAATGGTTGGTAAACGTAATAAACGTTCTGCAGCATCAGCAGCACTGATATTTTCAACGTCGAGTGCTTTACCTAACACTTGTTGTGATGTTACATCACGATGCATTTTAGGTGCTTTCCCTAACAAAACATCGAGCGGTAAATCAACAGGGTTATTTTCAAAGTGACTATCAGCAACCGTTAAATGAGGCTCTGCAGTTGCTTCACCAATAACCGCATATTGCGCTCTTTCACGCTTACAAATAGCTTCAAAACGATCAAAATCTTCAACAGCGACAGCGAGTACATAGCGCTCTTGCGATTCATTACACCAAATTTCGTGTGGTGCCATGCCCGGTTCATCATTTGGGATATTGCGAAGCTGAAATTTACCGCCACGTCCACCGTCACTAACAAGTTCAGGGAAAGCGTTAGATAAACCACCTGCACCCACATCATGAATAAACGCAATTGGATTTGCATCACCTAGCTGCCAACATTTGTCGATGACTTCTTGGCAACGACGTTCCATTTCTGGGTTTTCACGCTGTACAGAGGCAAAATCTAAATCTTCATTTGATTGACCCGATGCCATACTTGATGCAGCGCCACCGCCTAAGCCAATGTTCATTGCAGGGCCGCCTAGTGCAATGAGTTTTGCACCAACTGGAATATCGCCTTTTTGAACATGATCAGCACGGATATTACCTAAACCACCGGCAAGCATAATTGGCTTGTGGTAACCACGCACCTCTTCACCATTGTGACTGGTCACTTTTTCTTCGTAAGTACGGAAATAACCTAATAAATTAGGACGGCCAAACTCGTTATTAAACGCAGCACCACCTAATGGGCCTTCAGTCATAATATCAAGGGCATTCACTATGCGCCCTGGCTTACCAAAATCACTTTCCCAAGGCTGTTCAAAACCAGGAATACGTAAATTAGATACAGTAAAGCCCACTAAACCCGCTTTTGGTTTTGAACCACGACCAGTTGCGCCCTCATCGCGAATCTCACCACCCGACCCTGTTGCCGCACCAGAGAAAGGAGCAATAGCCGTTGGGTGGTTATGGGTTTCAACCTTCATTAATATTTCAATGTCTTCTTGGTGATACGCATATTCACCTTGTGCATTCGGGAAGAAGCGACCCGCCTTTGAGCCTTTCATTACGGCTGCATTATCTTTATAAGCAGACAGTACATTTTCAGGATTATGCTCAAAGGTGTTTTTAATCATTTTAAACAGCGACTTTGGCTGTTCAATGCCATCAATAGTCCAATCAGCATTAAATATTTTATGACGACAATGCTCTGAGTTCGCTTGAGCAAACATAAACAGTTCAATATCGTTAGGGTTACGCCCTAACTTAATAAAGTTTTCAACTAAATAATCAATTTCATCATCAGCAAGCGCAAACCCTTGCTCTATATTTGCTGTGGCTAATGCTTCACGGCCGCCACCTAAAATATCAACTGATGACATTGGACGAGGTGCATCGCTGCGAAATAACTGCGCGGCATCTTCTAATTTACTGTGAGTAGCTTCAGTCATGCGGTCATGAAGAAGTGCTGCAACTTGTGCTAACTGTTCTGCACTTAAATCACCTTCCACATAGTAAGCAATACCGCGCTCTACGCGATGAACTTGTTTAAGTCCACAGTTATGAGCGATATCTGTTGCTTTTGAAGCCCATGGCGAAATTGTACCAGGACGAGGCGTTACTAATACAAATTGACCCGCTGGCGCATGCTCAGCAATTGTTGGGCCGTAGGTTAATAACTTTTCAAGTTTGGTGTGCTCATCAGTGTTTAATGACGATGTTAAATCGGCAAAGTGAGCGTATTCGGCATATACATTGGTGACAGGAAGTTGCGATTGTTGGCAACGCGCTAAAATTTTATTAACTCTGAACTCTGAAAGTGCTGGTGCACCACGAAGGATCAACATAAGTAATTTCACCCGGGGTTAGGGATTGAACGATATTTTAGGCGCGTATTATAGTCCAAATTACTCTCAGATTTAACTCAAAAATGCGCTTTTCATTAAATTAACTTTTTCTTTTTGTTTACACCTATTTTTTACTCACTGCGATTAAACGATAAGTGACGTAATCAGTAAGTTTTGTTATAACATGAGATAGGATGCTAAAGAGGCGAATATGTTGAAGATAAAGCTAATAACAATCATTACGTTAGTCATACTTTTGTGTGCATGTAATACACAAGAGCAATCAACACAGCTTGCCCAAATCAAATCTGAAAACAAAATTCGTATTGGTACACTTGCAAGTGCAAGTAATTACTATCAAGCCGTTCAAGGGGAGCAAGGATTTGAATTTGAGCTCTCTCAAGCGTTTGCAGACTACTTAGGGGTAGAGCTTGAAATTGTACCCTTTTTTAATTTATCCGAAATGTTTGCGCGCTTGGACAGTGGTGACCTCGATTTAATTGCCTCAGGGCTTACCTACAATAAAGTACGTGCTGAGCGCTATCGCTATGGCCCTACATACAGAACAATTAGCCAAAAATTAGTCTTTAAACAAGGCCGTGAACGCCCTCGTGATTTTGATGATTTAACCGGAAACTTCACCGTTATCGCTAAAAGTAGCCATTCATTAACATTAGAAGAAATTCAACAAACCAACCCAAACTTAAGCTGGAATGAAACCGAAGAGTTTGATGAAGAAGAATTACTGCAAGCAGTTATTGACGGCGAAATAGATTACACCTTAGCGGATTCTCATACTTTAGCGCTGTTTCGTCGCTATCACCCTAATTTAAGTATTGGCTTTTCAGTTACCCGAAATGATTCAATTGCATGGATACTAAGAAAGTCGAATGATGATTCCCTATACGCATTATTAGTTCCCTTTTTTGGTGAAGCAAAACAAAATAATCAACTTTATGTGCTCGAAGAAAAATACTTCGGTCATGTCCGCCAATTTAATTACGTTAATACCTTGGCCTATATAGACGCAATTAAAGAAACACTGCCTAAATATCAACCTTGGTTTATGCAATATGCAGGTAGCCTAGATTGGCGCTTACTGGCAGCATTAAGTTATCAAGAGTCGATGTGGAACCCGCGAGCTAAGTCACCAACCGGTGTGCGTGGTATTATGATGCTAACAAGACGCACAGCAAAACAAGTCGGTGTAACAAACCGCTTAGAACCAGAGCAAAATATACGCGGTGGTGCCCAATACTTAGCAAAATTAATTAAACGCGTCCCGGATCGAATCCCTCAACCGGATCGTACTTGGCTTGCACTTGCCGCCTATAATGTAGGTTGGGGACACGTTAACGATGCCCGTATTATTACCGAGCAACAGGGAGCTAGCCCTGATAAATGGGCTGACGTTAAAAAGCGCTTACCATTGTTAATAAAAAAACGTCACTATCGTAATACCCGTTATGGCTATGCTCGCGGTGATGTAGCAGTGACCTATGTTGATAATATACGTCGCTATTACGATGCGCTTGTTTGGCTTGATGAAAATAATGCAATGGCGCCGATTACCTCAACAAATGAAACAGAAGAGAAAATCGTTAAACCAGATGATTCAGAGCAACGTACGAGTAATTCCGCTGAGGAAAAAAAATAAATACGCTGCTTAGTAATTAACTGAACATCAGAAAATCAAATAGTTGTTTACTTGTAATCAATTATTCAATAATCTGGCCTAATTGTATAAAATTTTGTGTCATTACCAAGCACATAAGGATAAGTCATGCTTAAACGTAGACGTACACATCAACTTAAACGTTGTATAAAGCACTCAACCGCCACTCGTCGTCGAGTGATGTTAAGAAATTTACATAAAAAAATAATTTGGCGCCGCCGCATGTTTGCTATGCAGCAAATGGCTGAATTAGACGCCTTAATAGCAGCAGCTGACTAATCGCTGTTACTATTACGAGCGGCTTGCTTTGCCGCCTTTATTTGTGCTCGGCGACGCTTAAAAAAACTAGAAATAGTCTCTGCACATTGTGTTTCTAATACCCCACCCGTTATTTCTACCTGATGGTTTAAACGAGGTTCTTGTAAAAGGTTCATAATTGAACCAGCAGAACCCGTTTTAGCATCGGCTGCACCAAATACTAAGCGTTTAATTCGGCTATGTACTAATAAACCTGCGCACATAGAGCATGGCTCTAGCGTGACGTAAAGAGTACAGTCAATTAAGCGGTAATTATTAAGTACTTTTCCTGCTTCACGTACCGCTATCATCTCAGCATGAGCCGACGGGTCGTTATCAGTAATTGAACGATTATAGCCTGCGCTAATAAGCTGATTATCTTTAACAATTATAGCCCCTACCGGGATCTCATCTAGCTGCTCCGCTTGTTTTGCATACACAAGCGCTTGTTCCATCCAATATTGGTCGTCAAATGGCTCTGTCATTATTATTACTTAACTATTTTTTATGCCGTAATTATACCAACTTAGCGTAATAAAATGCGTCATTGATCACTTTATTGCAAAAATAAAACAAATTTAAGTGGTTTGTCATGGCTCATAAGGCAGGATTTACGCTATAATCTCACGCTTTTTTTATTTAGCTCACAACACGGGTAGCAAATGAAATTTCCTGGACGCCGCAGGCATAAACATTATTTTCCAGTGGAAGCCAAAGATCCACTGACCAATCAACTTAACGCCACTGAGCGATTACACCGCAGCTATATTACGGGGATCGATCAAATCGTTGTTGATATAGAAGCTAAGGTTGACCAAGCTTTTCTCGATGAATTTCAATTGCGCCGAGGGATGTCGCAAGTTATAGATAATGACATCACCAATGCTTTATACGATCGCTTAAAACTAAACGACATGGTCGATTACGAATTCGCAGGCGGAACCGTTGGCAACACGATGCACAACTATTCCGTACTTGCTGATGACCGTTCGGTGCTATTAGGTGTAATGAGTGAAAACATAAAAATAGGCAGTTATGCTTATCGCTTTTTATGTAATAACTCAAGTCGCGTAGACTTAGACTACTTACAGCCTGTAGATGGTCCTATAGGCCGCTGTTTCACATTGATTGATGAAACGGGTGAACGCACCTTTGCCATTAGTGCTGGCCTAATGAATTATCTAAAGCCTGAGTCAATTGATAAAGAGCTAATCGAAGGCTCATCGGCATTAGTGATTAGCGCTTATTTAATGCGTACTCAAGGCGATGAAACCATGACCGAAGCGACCATGCAAGCAATCAAGTATGCTAACGATGCAGATGTACCGGTTGTATTAACACTCGGTACTAAGTTTCTTATCGAGCAGGATCCGACATGGTGGGCTAACTTTGTAGAAAAGCATGTTGATATCCTTGCTATGAACGAAGAAGAAGGCCAAGCAATTACTGGATTTGAAGATCCATTACTAGCTGCCAACAAAGCATTAGACTGGGTTGATTTAGTAATTTGTACTGCCGGTGAAAAAGGCTTATTTATGGCCGGTTTTGTTGATGACAGTTTCAAACGCGAAACAGAGTATCCACTTTTGCCTGGTGCTATCCCTGATTTTAATCGTTATGAGTTTTCACGTGCAATGCGTAAAGTTGACTGTGAAAACCCAATAAAGGCGTATAGTCATACAGCTCCGTTTATGGGCGGGCCTGACTCGATTAAAAATACCAACGGCGCTGGTGATTGTGCTTTAGCCGCTGTATTACATGACTTATCGGCGAATGTTTATCATAAGTTGAACGTTGCTAATTCAGCAAAACATCAGCAACAAGCGATTACCTACTCTTCGCTCGCTCAAATCAGTAAATACGCCAACCGTGCAAGTTACGAAGTGCTGGTTCAGCATTCTCCACGCTTATCACGTGGCTTACCAGAGCGCGAAGATTGCTTAGAGCAAGTGTATTGGGATCAATAAAATCCCAATGCACTAAGCGTATTTAAAATATCGATATATCAAGCTTTTTAGATAGCAGCTCTAATGCTGCTATTCCTGCGACTGAATTACCAAAAGAGTTTAATCCTGGGGAATACACTGCCACAGTAAATCTATTCGGTAACACCGCCAATATAGTGCCAGAAACACCTGATTTGCCAGGCATACCCACTCGATAACCAAAATCACCCGCCGCATCATATAAACCACTGGTAAATAACAACGAGTTTAGTTGCTTATTTTGACGGCTAGAAAGTACTCGTTTAGAAGAACTGTAATCTATCCCTTTATTAGCTAAAAAGTTGTAAGCCTTAGCAAGTTCAATACAATTAAGTTCTATGGCACAAAAATTAAAGTATGACCAAAGCACATCATCCACTTCATTTTCAAAGTTACCGAATGATTTCATTAAATGTGCCATTGCCGCATTTCGATGCCTAAACTCATACTCTGAATTAGCCACTTGTTTATCTATTACGATACTTCGATTACCAGATAAATCGCGGAATGTTTCCAGCATAGAGTGCATGGGCGCAGATAAACGACTATATAGCGCATCACAGGTAACTATGGCACCCGCATTAATGAACGGATTACGTGGTATGCCTTTTTCAAACTCAAGCTGTGTCAGTGAATTAAATGCTGTTCCTGAGGGCTCTTTACCCACTCTACTCCATAATTCATCGCCATAACGTTGCAGCGCTAATGTAAGAGTCATTACTTTAGAAACTGATTGGATCGTAAAACGTTGTTCGCAATCACCCGCGCAAAATATCTCACCCTCAGTGGTGTAAATAGCAATAGAAAACTGCTCAAGATCAACTTCAGCAAGAGCAGGGATATAATCAGCAACCTTACCTTGGCTCAATAAAGGTTTAACCTCTTGAGTTATCTCATTTAGCACTCGTTGATAATCACTGGTTGGCAATAGACACCTCAATAATATGCAAAGTTAAAATCAAATTTTAACACGTAGGATCTATAACTGCATGAGAATGTTAAGTCTATAAGTTATTAGTAATCTGATAGGAAGCATATACATGATGAGATTAGCGGGCAGTCTCTTTTTTTAAGATATTGCGTAATTCATCTTCAAATTTAAAACAATAAAAAACCAGCATTTTGCTGTAACGTGGTTCTGTTATTTGGAGCCAGTGCGCTAATTTATAGCGACAATACAATAGAACATCCCACTTTTTTGTTTAGATCCAAGCTGTTTTGTTTGATGTATAGGAATACGAATGCCATGGAGCACAAGATATGCAAGAGCGGCCACTACTAAGTTCCATATACAGTCTTGGCTTGATGTTTTTCTTTATCTCAGACAACAAAAAACCCGTTACATTGCTGTAACGGGTTTCTTTAATTGGATCCTGGTAATGTCATGGTGCCCACAGCGGTAGAAAGTCACATAGCAAATGCGACACTATCATTGTGTCGGGGCGGCCTTGTGCGGGGCTCGCCTTCGAGCTGTTTAGGAATACGAATGCCGTGGAGCACAGGATGTACGAGAAAGGCCACCACTGCGTTCGGCATGAGCTCTTGGCTATTTATTAAATCCCAGACAGCAAAAAACCCGTCACATCGCTGTAACGGGTTTCTCTTATTTGAATCCTGGTAATGTCCTACTTTCACATAGCAAATGCTACACTATCATCGGCGCTGTTT
>NZ_JASDDE010000072.1:0-17126 GCF_030407565.1 Pseudoalteromonas sp. APC 3694 | reverse complement strand
AACCTAAAACCTAAAACCTAAAACCTAAAACCTAAAACCTAAAACCTAAAACCTAGCTCGTAGCCCGAAACCTGCGTTCCAAACATCTCCGCTAGGTCAGTCGGCCAGGGCGCTATTTGTGGGCTGATAAGCGCCATTATCTAACGCATCAAAGTAAGTTTGGTAGCGACCATTTTGTTTAAATTTAAGTAATTGCTGATTAAAAATCTCAAGCCATTGTTTACTGTATTCGTTATTTTTAGGGAACATGACAAAGCTTTTATTGATTAATAGTGGCCTAGGGTGATGCACAATGGCATTTTTTATTGTAGGTAGTTGACCTGCCAATATGTGATAGCCAACGCTTTTTTCCTCGGCAAAGGCGTCTATTCTGCCCATAGCTAAGCGTTTAAAGTTTTGCTCTGTGGTACTTACTCGCGACATATCAAATAGACCCGCTTGTAGTGCTTTATCAAACTCTTCGCCATAGCTGTAAGCAAGCCCACCACCGAGTAATAAGCCTTTTAAATCGTTTAGGTTTTGCCAATCAAAAGGGCGTTTTTTGTGATAAAAAAATACAAAACACTCGTTTAACACTGGCTCACTGTAAAAATAATCCTCAGTACGTTGTTGTTCAAACATCCATACGGCGGTGGCTGCGTATTTATCATTAATGGTGTCGTGGTAAGCACGCGGCCAGGGTAAAAAGGTAAAGTTAACCTTAATATTGGCTTGTGCAAATAAGTCGGTGATTAAATGGGCAATCACACCTTGATGAGGTAATGATTCACTTAAAAAAGGAGGCCATTCGCCGGTACTTATATTTAAAGTAGTGGTATGTGTGGGCTGTTCGTTTTTGGGTTGAATTGCTTCAATTGCGTTACTGTAATCACTCACTAAAGCCATCAGACAAAAAGATGCGGTAAAAATAAGGTATCTTAATTTAGCTGATAACATCACATGCATATGTATAGTTTACTCCTTCTTAGCCATTAGGTTGTGACCGGTGTTGTTTAAAAAGTAGACTATTGTAGTGAGTGAAACTGAATGCACGCTTAAACTAGAACAGTCGCAATAATACTTAATCATTTTACGGGGCTAAACGTGTCGCTACCTGCGTTAAAAAACTCTCATTACGACTGCATGGATGCAGAAGGTAGAGCAATGCAGGAGCAATTGCTGAGAACAACTAAATAACATGAACTCCGGATAATAAATCCATCTCAAGCAGCTATTTTCAGCGCTAACTGCGTTGAATTTACTTGCAATAGGCTAGCTATTGACGCGTAATTTCGCCTTGTTTTCACTAAAAATCTCTAGCTTGAGAAAATAAACATAAATATCATTTTGATTCAATATGTTAGTAAATCTCTTAACCAGAGTTCAGGTTAAATAGCAAATTTTTTGCCTAGCTATCAACACATTTTTCCTGCCTCAAAACAGACCACTTGATTAAGCGAATTGGTTTAGATTTAAAGCCACCTTTTAATAAGTACAGCGTACTCTATTATTCTTTTGTTTGCATGTTTTTTGCGCGCTCTTCAGCTTCAATTAGTGCTTGTGATTTAGGGGCGCGTTGCTTTTCTTCCACTTTCGGTTTTTGTGGTGAATTTGGATCCCAACTTTCATCAAGCGATAAGTTAGCAAATGGGTTACTGCTTTGTGGCGGTATATCAGGCTTAGTGGGTTCAACTGGCGATACCTTTACTTGTTCTGGTTTTATCGCACTTTTTTTAGTGGGTAAGGGGGCGTTGGGATCGAAGGTGCGTATTTCAGGCTCTTTAAAGTCGTGCTCGGTAGATGGTGTTAACGGTGAGCGCGGTTGTTTAGGCGAATGCAAGTCTGCCTTTGGTTGTTGAGGTGAAATGGGCTCAGCTGCAATAGGTGCTTCTTTTTTAGTCGCTGGTACAGGCTCGCTAGGCTGATTAACCGGCTTGCGCTGTTTTTTGATTGGTTTGGCTTCGGGATCAAAGTCTCTTACTTGTGGCTCTGCATGCTCGGTGGCATTTTTTATCCGTTCTAAAGTGGCTTTAGCGGCGGCTTCAAACTCTGCGGTATTCGGGATTTGCTTTACTTTAGCTGTGCTCACTTCGTTTGCGTTTGGCTCGCTTTTGCTGGTATCAAGAGTCTTAGATTCATCAATAGCAGTACTACTTTGCTTGTCATCGCACTTTGTAGGGGGAGCAGCTAGTGGCATACTGGTATCGGCAGGCTCGTTATTTTGCTTAACATGGCGTAGGCGCATTAATACAACAACCCCAATTATTACCACTAAGAGTAGCGCCACACTGGGTAATACTAGCGACAACATATTTGATTTTTTAGGGATTAATGAGGCAATACTGTTAACTTGCTCTGTGGCATTTACGGTAACCGGCATGGCCGTTTTTAAAGGCTCTACTGTTGATTTTGTAACTGCTGGAGTTGTGTTGTTTTGCGTGGTTGTATCAATGCTAGGCTGATCATTTGTTGTTATGTTGCTTTGTGACTTATTTGTCGCTGTAATTGCTGATGCTGGAACAGTTGTACTTTGAGTATGTTTAATACTTTGCTCAATATCTTGCTCAGACGTTGTTGCTACTGTTTGTTCAACGTTTGATTTTGCGCTTTGCTGTGCAAGTGATGACTGGGTTTGACTCTGTGCAATAGGGGCATTTACAACAGATAAAACAGGCTCAGTTACTTGCGGTTTTGTAATCTCAGGTATGGGTTGTTCAATAATGGGTTGCGGTTTAGGCTTTGTTGCTGGTTGAGTACGTGCCGGGTTACTGCAGTTTTTTTTGTAGTCGCGAGCGGCGTTACGGTACTTACGGCTAGTTTTGTTGTCACTATATTGCTGCATTTCTTGTTTTATAAGAATGCACATCGCTTCGTTGTAAGCGACACTGCTGGCACTATAAAACAAAGTAAAACAAAAAAGTAAGCAACTCAGTAACGGTTTCATAAAACTCAAAAGCGGTTAAGCATCAATGCACTAATTTTAAGCGTAAAGTAAAAAATTATCTAGGGCTTAGCAATTTCGCGCGCTAAGCCTAAATTAGTCAATTACCATTAAGCTGCGGTACTCGTCGTAAGCAAATTGGTCGGTCATGCCGCTTATGTAGTCTTGAATGAGTCTACATCTGTAATAAAACTCATAAGCTGCAAAGTGGTCGGGCTCTTCTTGCATGGCATTTATAGCGTGCTGATAGCTACTTAAATGTTTTTTAGAGAGTTTTTTAACTAATCTCGATTCTATTAATAAACGGTTGTCGCCATGTAGTGCGCGTTTAAAGTTGTCGCTAGTTAATTGCAGTAACGGTTTATAGCATTCTAGTAGGCCGTTAATAATACGGTAGCCTTGTAGTTCGAGCTTTTCGACCTCTTTATGAGAAAATACATGCTCAAGTGCCACTTGCTTTAGGGCTTGGGTTACTGCATGCAGGTAGCTGCGGTCTTCTAATAATGCATGGTTAAAGTCACCATGATAAATTGGCTCTATGTTTTCAATAAAGCGTTTAGCAGCATGATTTACTAATGGGTGCAGTAACGATACACGCAAATAAATAAAAAATTCACTATTAAAATTAAAGGGCTGTGCTTGCGCGCGTTCAATTGCGTAATTAATTGCATCATCAACAAAGCTTTGATGTTGGGTGTCGTTTAAGGCTAAGTTAATTAACGCTTTTTGATACTGCTTTTTTAGTTGCTCGCATAATAACTGTGTGGTGATTATGTCTTTTTCTACCGCATCTTCTATGTCAGCCAAGCAATAAGAAATATCGTCAGCGGCTTCCATTATGTAACTGGCTGGGTGGCGGCAATTCGGCTCCATTTTGAGCTCAGTTTGCAGTGCCTCTACAAAGCTTTTTTCACTGTAGTAGTAGCCCACTTTTTTCATAATGTAGTTTTTATTTTGTGGGATATCTTGCTTCGCTAAGCTGGCAGGGCGGGTGTACTTTAAAATTGCCGCACTTTGGCTGTAGGTTAAATTTAGGCTCAGCAATGAGTGAATAATACGTATGCCTTGGGCGTTGCCTTCAAAACTGCAAATATCTTGCGCTAAATGTTTAAAAATAACGCCTATACTGCTATTGGCTGTTTGGCAACGCTCAGGCGTAATACTGGCCAAGTTAGCATTAAACCAATTATTAATGGCGGCCTCGCCAAAGTGACCAAATGGCGGGTTACCAATATCGTGCATTAGGCAGGCCATTTCTACTAGGGTTTCTAGCGGGCGTTCTAAGCCTGATAAACCATATTCTTTTTGCTGTTGGTAATTTAAGTTGGCAAAAACACGCTGCACAATAAATCGACCAACTTGTTGTACTTCTAATGAGTGAGTAAGGCGCGAGCGCACGGCTGCATTGCGTTCAAGCGGAAATACTTGGGTTTTTTGTTGCAGCCGACGAATGGCTGCACTATTAATAATTCGGCCACGATCGCTCTCAAGCGCCATTTGTAAATTGGCCGTCGTGCGCTGCATACGCGCTGGGCTGATTTTGCTGCTGAAGTCGATCATAGCAATCCTTTTATTTTGCACGTTGGGCTCTTATTAAGCGCACAGTTATATTTTTTAGTGAGCCATCTTTAATCTATCAGCATGTATCATAAAGTAACAACTTGCTTTAGTATTATTTTTTATAAAATTAACATACATCTATAGGTGTTTAAAATGAAGTTGTGGATCACAAAGGCTGTCTGTTTTTGCCTTTTATTAGGGATGAATAATGCGTTTGCAGCCAAGGAGCAAACAGTAGTGATGATTTCAATTGATGGCTTGCGTTGGGATTATATTGAAAAGCACGGTGCACCCAATTTAAAAGCAATGGCTGAGCAAGGGGTTAGAGCACAAAAAATGCAGCCAGTTTATCCTACTAAAACGTTTCCAAATCATATTTCGGTGATTACTGGTTTACTACCCGTTAACCACGGTATTGTTGACAATAAATTTTGTGACAAAGCGCGCAATAATCAATGCTACAGCATGGGTAAAGGCCAAAAAGACAGTACTTGGGTACGTGGTACTCCATTATGGAATTTAGTAAAAATGCATGGGCTTAAATCGGCGGTGTATTTTTGGCCTGAGTCGGATGCGCGCTTTAATGGTATGACGCCTGATTACTATTTTCATTATTCTAAACAAGGTAACTACCAAGACAGAATTGACCAAATTGTACAGTGGTTAAGTTTGCCTCAAGCGCAGCGCCCACGTTTTGTAGCCAGTTACTTTTCGCTGGTTGATAGTATGGGGCATGAGTTTGGCCCAGATGCAGTACAAACACGTGACGCTGTTCATAAGTTAGACGCCTTAATGGGGCAATTACGTACTCGCTTGAGCAAATTATCTCAGGATATAAACTTAGTAATTGTTTCTGATCATGGCATGGCACAGGTTGATCCTGAGCAAAGCATTATTGTTAGCAGTTTACCTAAAGATGATAATTTTATTATTGTGAATACCGGTCCTCGTTTACTTATTTATACTAAAAGCGATGCTAAAAATGCAGATATTGACGCGTATAAAGCACGCTTACAAAAAGCGGCTAAGGGGCGTTATAGTGTTTTAAGTAGCGAACAGCTTGAAGGCTACCATTATAATAGTGGGAGCCGAGTGGGTGATATTGTGGTGCAAACCAATGCGCCTGCGGTATTTAGTAACGGTACTAAAGCGCCTTATTTAGGTACACATGGCTATGCTTATAGTGATGATATGGCTGCCACCTTTATAGCTGCAGGTCCTGCGTTTAAACAAGGGATGAGTATTGAGCTGGTGAATAATTTAGATATTTACCCTGTGCTTGCCAAGGTAATGGGGCTAACGCTAATGAGTAAAGTGGATAGTGATGGCAAAACGTTAATGCCTGCTATTAAATAAAAAATAGCAGTGCATTAATTAGCTGCGCACTTTTAGGCTTTTAACTTACTCAATTTGTTAATGACTAATAGTGCTGCTAAATCCGTTTTCATCACTTTGCAGGGTAAGTGTAAAGTGGTGGCGATCGCAAATAGCTTTTACAGTGGCAAGGCCTAATCCAAAGCCGTCTTTTTGCCTTGCAAGGTCGCTTCTGTAAAAGCGTTTGGTTAACTGGCTTAGCTGTTGTTTATTTACCCCTTTACCGTTATCGCTAATTTTTATACTGCCTCTAGAAAGCGTTATTGTAATTTTAGCGTGGTTACCAGCATATTTAATGGCGTTTTGTAGCAAGTTATAACATGCTTGAAACAGTAAGTTTTTGTCTCCTTCAAAAATAAGCTCGTGGTTTTTATGCAGAATTATGTGCTGCTGGTTTTGCTCTGCTGTGGGTTCAAGAATATCTATTATGTCGCTCATTAGAGTAAAGCCATTAACGGGCTCTAATTTTAGTGGAAATTGCCCATGTTCTAAACGTGTTAGCTTTAGCATGGCATCAAAGGTATGTAATACGCTTTCTAGTTGCTCTATTGCTATGCCTAGGCTTGGTTGCTTAATGGCTTCATTTTCTAAATGTAAACGCAAGCGGGTTAGCGGGGTTTTTAAATCGTGGGCAATGTTGTCGGTAATCCCTTGTACTAAAGCAAAGTTTTCTTCAATGCTTTGCAGCATGGTATTGATATGCTTGGCTAAAGTAACAAATTCATCACCTTTTTGTTTATGCACTACTCGCGCCGATAAATCGCCTTTTTGTACTTTCTCGGCCACGTTATTAAAATAATTTACGCGGCGTAAATGTCGTCTAGCAAATATATAACCAAACACACATGTGAGTACTAAGCTAAGTAAACACGCCCATGTAGCAATGGTTTTAAACTCTGTAATTAAGCGACTTAAATGCTCAGTAGCTGTAGCAATAACTATTTTGCCGTGTTTTGTTTTTACTATGCCTGTGGTTAATAAACGTATTTGGCCGCGCTGCGTATCGAGTACTGGAAACTCAACGGTTTTTGGAAGTTTAGGTATATCGTTTGGAAAAAAGCTCAACCCTTGGCTTTGAGTTTCGTCGTTTTGCCAAAAAATTAAAATATCGCCTTCGTTTCTAAAAATATTAAGTTGCTTAAAAAACGAGGCTTTATCAAATTTATTAGCTAGCCCCTCTATACGCACTTGCTCGGCGTTTAACCGCCTTTCTACTTGGCGTGTTTGCTCTCCAAGTAATAGCTGATAAATAAGCACAATACATAAAACCAATACCACAGAGGTAATGGTTGCAAAGGCGAGGGTTAAGCGCCAAACCGAGCTTACCCGTGGGTTAAATTGCCACCATAATGAATGTTTGTTATTCATTGGCGTGCGCTTTTTGTAAGCGATAGCCTACACCTCGTATAGTTTCAATGTTTACATGGGCGTTATGCTGTAAAAGTTTTTTACGAAGCCTAGCAATATGTACATCAATTACGTTGGTGCCTGGGTCAAAATGGTATTCCCACACTGATTCAAACAATAAGGTACGAGTAACTAATTTACTTTGATGCTCTAGCAAAAAGTGTAATATCTTAAATTCTTTTGGTTGTAAGTTTAGCGGTTTTCCGTTTATTTGAGCTTTGTAGTGGCGAAAATCTAGGCTTACGTTTTCAAATTCTACGGTGGTTGTTTTTTGCGTGGATTGCGAAGGGCGTTTTATGAGTTTTTCTACTCTTATTGCAAGCTCAGAAAACGCAAAAGGTTTGGTAAGGTAATCATCTCCACCGGCTTTTAAACCTGCAACTCTTTCATCTACTTTATCAAGTGCTGAAAGTATAAGTACGGGAGTATTTTTACCGGTTGCTCTAAGTGCTGCTAGTACTTGTAGTCCATCGAGTTTTGGTAACATACGGTCAAGTATTATTATGTCGTGTTCTTCGCAGGTAGCCATAAGCAATGCTTGTTGGCCGTCGGCTGCAGTATCTACAGTGTAGCCTTGTTCGTTAAATGCTTTATATAAAAATTCGCGATTTTGTTTATCATCTTCAACTAAAAGCAGCTTCATTAATTACCCCATTGCAGCAGAGGTAAGTTTTTACCTGTGGCTAAATCAATGGCTTTTTTGTGTCTGCCTTTTTCTGTAATAAATGTAGCAACTAGGTAGGTTATGCCAATATCTTGCTCTAATTGCGACTCTAATAAGTAATATGGTGGGGCTGGGCTTATTGATTTTACCAGTTGATGCATGCGGTAGTTTTTTTGCTTCATTAACTTGGCTGCGGCTACTTCGTCTTCTTCGTCAAGTTCTGGCTGTTCGTATTCTTGTTCAATTACTTTACCTTGCGCGTTAACGATTAACTCAATAAAGCGTTTATTTTGCTCATCAAATAAAGTCACTTCGTAAACTGTAATGCCTTTTTCAAACTCAAGTTCAAATTCCACAATTACACCTTGATTGGCATACTTAGTTTCTATTTTATTTAAAATACTTTGAGCCGAAGGATCTTTAGCTGTATTGAGCTTATTAAATATGGCAGGGTTATTTGCTTGGCAAAATGCGCTAACAAAAAGGGTCGCGCTTAATAAAATATATTTCATATATAGGCTCTTGTGGCTTGAACGTTATTTTAATGCAAATTAGTTTATCAAATAAACTTAAGGACATGTTTAACTTTAGTAGGGCATGTTACCGCGAAAGGTAAACAGGCCCTTTGCAAAGTCAAATATAACTTATTGTATTTAATCGTCTAGTACGCAGGCTCTTACTTGGTTAGTGTTTACCCACTGGCACTCAAGTTCTACGTATTGGTTTGTAAATTGCGATAGAGAGCTATCTTCACTTATGTAGCCCCATATTTCAGCTTGGTTATTTGTATTTAATGTAACATTGCCTTTTAAGTGTAGCGTGCTGGTGTTTTCTTCAATTTCGGCCTCAGTAATAAGAGCTTGGCTGTTGTTGTAAGTGCCTTCAAGCTCCAACCATTGCCCGTTTAGAGTTTGTGCAGTTAAGCCATCTTCGTAACGTGTTTGATTAGTAAGCGTAAAGTTATTGCCATTTATAGTAGCGATGTTGTCGCTAACCGACACCTGCCCTGATACTGAAAACGTATAATTTGTTACGGTAGACTCGGTGTTACTACTGTCAAATTCAATATTTGTGGCTAACAATTGGTTGTTATTTTGTTGCCACTGAGCGTCTACTTCAACCCATTGGCCGGTGATTAAATTAGTGGCTGTGCCATCTTCAAATTGAGTTTGATCATTAATAGCAACTTGCCATTTTGAGTTGATAGTTATTAGTGTTTCATCGTTATTTACAAAGGTGATTACGCCTTCAAGCTCTGTTTGCGTGTCATCATTAAAATTAAGGTTTTGCTCGGCATCTACCTCTGTTGCAATAATATGCCCTTCATTTAAAACACCTTCTACCTCTACAAACTGGCCGTTATTTAACGCACCTTCTACCTCGGCTTGTTGGTAGTTAATGAGTAGGTTACCTAAATTAAAAGTGCCAGATTGTGTGTTTAAATTACTTATATTTCCTAGTAATTCAAGTTCTTCTTGACTGTTACTAATTACTGCTTGGTAAGTCACTGCAATGCTATTCGTTGAGTCGATGTATCCGCTTACTTCAAGTAATTCACCTTGGCTAAAGTTTGTGTTTTGAGCATTATTTAAAGTAATGCCTGCAATGCTTAGGGTATCGTCATCAATATACACTGGGCCTTTTAATAGCGGATCGTATTCTATTTCAGTTGCTTGCGAGCCGTTGGTTTCTACTTCAATGTACATACCTACTTTTATGTCTGAAAGGCTGGCGTTGTTGCCATCTAGCTCTACCTTGGCAGAGCTTGCAGGCACTGTGTGGCTGTTTATGGTAATTGCATTACTTGTGACTTCAGATACTTGGCCAATAATAACGCTTGGAAAGTTATTAACCTTAGAAATGACATTGGTTTTATTACTTGATGAGCTGCTGCCACATGCACACAACGCAAGTGAAATTGCAGATAAAGAAATGAGTTTAACAGTACTTTTAATTAGTGAATTATTCATAGCTTACTCCTAGTTATTAATATGGGGTAAGTGTACTTATTACCAAATATTGTAAAGGTGGACGTAACATTAAATTTTGTTAATGTTTAAACTAAATAACCTGAACTCTGGATAATAAATCTATCTCAAGCAGCTATTTTCAGCGCTAACTGCGTTGAATTTACTTGCAATAGGCTAGCTATTGACGCGTAATTTCGCCTTGTTTTCACTGGAAATCTCTGGCTAGAGAAAAATAAACATAAATATTATTTTTGATTCAATACGTTAGTAAATCTCTTAACCAGAGTTCAGGTTAAATAAAAAAAGAGCGCAAATGCGCTCTAAGGGGAAACAATTAAAAAGTGGGCTGTAGGCTCACTTTAGTTACTATTTGCGTTACTTATTTAAAGTTAGCAATACTTGTTTTTGTATCGGTTACAGTACGAATAGCATATGCTTGGTTAGTCACACCAAATGGAATGCCGTTTACGCTTCAATTTGGGTTTGAGAAATAATCGTACTGAGTTGCACTACCAAACACATGTGGGGAGGCCATAATACTGGCAAATTCATTTTGTACACCGTGGCCCATGCCATCAACATATACGCCACCGCTTGTATCGCCTTGCTTAAGAGAATGCGCTAAACCTTGGTTATGACCCAGTTCATGTACGAACGTTGTTGCTCCACAATCAACGGCTGTTATTGAATACATACGGTTGCTCATTGAGCTGTATAAATTGCCATTCGTACCTTGACCAACCCATGCTAGTAATTGTTAATTTTTATCTTAAAAAGAATTAGATCAAATTTAAATTGCAACCATAAAGTAGCAATTGCTTTTTTATAACTTATTGTAAGTATTTACTTTACCTTTTTTAGGTATTTTTTTGGGTTTAATAGGATGGTTTTTTTGTAGTAATGGCGCACCCTGTGGCATGTTTTTGGGTACGTGCATGTTTTTTAAATCATACCGATTTTGACAAGTAAAACTGACCAATAAAATTTTTTAGTAACGTGCTCATTTTTCATTATTCAAAGGGCTAATTGCAAAGTATAAATAGGCAAAGTATGTTGTATCGTTAAACACCTATTAAAAGAGGGAATTATGGCAGGGACTGATCAGTTACTTAGTCGAATTATGGCAGGATTTGTTGCGGTCATTATTGGTTTTTCAAGTTCTATTGCATTGATTTATCAAGTGGTGATCACCTTAGGTGGTACACCTGAACTTGTGGCAAGCTGGATATTAATGCTGGGGCTAGTAATGGGCGGTACCTCTATTGTGCTGTCGTTTTATTATAAGGTGCCCATTTTAATTGCATGGTCGACCACCGGTGCAGCATTACTGATCTCAAGTGCCCAGGGCTACAACTTACATGAAGCGATAGGCGCATTTATGCTATCAGCCTTATTGGTGCTGGTGTCTGGCATTACCGGTTGGTTTGAAAAAATCATGAACCGTATTCCCAGTGAACTGGCCTGTGCTATGTTAGCGGGGGTATTAGTCACATTTGGTATTGATGTATTTAATTTTATGAACGACATGCCATTGGTGATTGGTTTAATGGTGGTGGTGTACTTTATTGGCAAGCGCTTTTTTGCTCGTTTTGCAATGCTAAGTGTATTGTTAGCGGGTATATTTTTAGCCTGGTATATGGGAAATATCGATACCAGCACCGTGCAGTGGCAGGCAAGCAGCTTTGCTTATATTGCACCAAGCTTTAGTTTGCAGGCATTTATAAGTATTAGTATTCCTTTGTATATAGTCACTATGACTTCACAAAACTTACCCGGTTTCGCTATTTTAAAAGCACATAACTATAAAGCGCCAATATCATCGTCATTAACTGTGACCGGGTTGATAAATTTAGTAACCGCGCCATTAGGCACTTATTCAATTAATTTAGCGGCCATTACGGCTGCTATTTGTATGAGCGAAGAGGCCGATAAAAACCCCGATAAGCGCTATTGGGCGAGTATTGCTGGTGGGGTGTTTTACATTATTATGGCGCTGTGTGCTGCAATGCTAGTGGCGATTGTAGCAAGCTTGCCGCAAGCACTGGTATTGGCGTTAGCGGGTATTGCTTTGTTTGGCACCATCGCTAATAGTTTGCAGCAGTCTTTGCACAGTCCTGAATATACAGAAGCGGCCATTATTACCTTTTTAGTTACGGCTTCTGATTTAACATTATGGTCAGTTGGCTCTGCATGCTGGGGGATAATAGCAGGAGCACTCACGTTAATGGTGACACGTAAGCGCTAAGAGCAGATTTTAGGTGTTAGGTGCGGGGAACGGGTGTCGAGCAACGGGTTTGGTACTGTGCGCGCGAGGTAAACTCACACCTACAGTCGAACACCGTACTTGGCTAATCTTTTTCTGATCGCTGACAGCTAAAACCTAACCGCTGCTCTTTGCTGCCTTAAAGCATTGGCTTTAACACATCAAACATAGCGTCTATGTGATCGTCACGGTCGTTAAGCGCTGCTATATAACGGTATTTTTCGCCGCCGGCTTCTTCAAAAATCTCTCGGTTTTCACCTTCTAATTCTTCAAGTGTTTCTAGGCAGTCGGCGCTAAAGGCAGGGCTGATAATAGCCACATCTTTAATTCCTTTGCTAGGTAAGCTCTCAAGAGTTGCATCTGTGTAAGGTTTTAACCATTCAGCTTTACCAAAACGGCTTTGGAAAGTAGTGATCACTTTGTCTTTATCTAGGCCTAGCTTTTCTACCACTAAACGCGTGGTTTGTTGGCATAGGCAGTAATAGGGGTCGCCATTATCTAAAAACTGTTTAGGCATACCATGATATGAAAACACCATTTTTTGTGGCATGCCGTGTTTTTCTAAATCTTCGCTAATGCTGTTAGCAAGCGACTCTAGGTAAGTTAGGTTTTTGTGATACCCATTTACAAAGTGTAGCTCTGGCACCCAGCGCCATTTTTTTAATACATTTGCCACGGCATCAAATGTTGAGCCTGTGGTTGGACTTGAATATTGTGGGTAAAGTGGTAACACAATAATACGGGTTAAGCCTTTATCTCTGAGCTCTTCAAGGCCCGCTTCGATTGATGGATTACCATAGCGCATCGCCATAACCACTTCGGTGTTGGTATAGCCGTGCTGTTTTAATAAGGCATTTAATTTAATGCTTTGTTGGCGTGTAATGTGGGTCAGTGGCGAGCCATTTTCGGTCCATATGCTTTTATACAATTTAGCTGAGCGTTTTGGGCGAATACGCAAAATGATGCCATGGAGAATTATCATCCACACTATACGTGGTATTTCTACAATACGCGGATCTGACAAAAACTCACGTAAGTAAACACGTAACGCGCTTGCTGTGGGGGCATCGGGGCTACCTAAGTTGGTTAATAAAATACCTGTTTTTTGGTTAAAACGCCCGTCGTGGGGATTATCGGTAACGGCAGAAAATCGCGACACTGTGTGCTCCTTCAAGCAATATATTTGAAAGTAACTATTATGGCTTAGTATAACGAATAAAAGAGTATTTTAGATCAATCATTTAGCCGTTTTAACCATAATTCTAAACGGAGTTGGCTTTTTGGCTTCGAGTTGTTGTAGCTTAACAATCGATTTCGTATTGAAAATATGTCCTTAGGCAAAAGCATAATACCTGTATGGCTGTGCAGTGAGTTTGCCAATGTCATATTTTCTTTGAGTTCTTGTGCGCTCATCACCTTTATTGAACCAATAGAGCTGTCAGAGGCGATGAGTTTAGCGTGGCTGGCTTCAAGTGCATCGACAATACGCGGATGATATAAGCAGCCACTGTTTGATTTAATACTATTGAGTGCAAATTGATGGCGTTGTTTTGTTGTAAGTAACGGCTCACTTTGCTCGTAACTCTCCCCAATAGTCACGAGCAACACTAAGCACCATAGCACCAATGGGCTGGTTTTATGGCTTTACACTTCACCTCATCATGAATGATGAAGGGGGTTTATTAGCTGTAAAAGTGACAGCTGGGAATGTTGATGATAGACAGCCGATATTAGATATGGTCGATAATGTTACAGGTAGTTTATACGCTGATAAAGGTTATGTATCTGCAAACCTAAAAGCGGAACTTGCTGAGCAAGGCATTGATTTTATTACAGGTCAACGAAGTAATATGAAACGTCAGCCAATATCATCTTGGGATAGAGCGATGTTATCAAAGCGTTTTATCATTGAAACAGTTTTCGACCAACTGAAAAATATGGCTCAAATAGACCATACAAGGCACCGCAGCTGCATCTCATTTATGGTTAATTTAATGGCTGGATTAATTGCCTATACCTTTCAGACTAAAAAGCCGAGTATAAAAGTGACTCGGCTTTAATTCTTATGCAGATCTGAGGTTAATTATGCATAAAATCTCAATGTTAACATTGTATTAACCTTGGGTGGTGTGATATTAAATTGCAACTTTGGTTGTATTTTGAGCTTTTATAGGTGTTATTTTCCTGTTTTTAAAGCTATTTGCATTCTTATGCTAATTTTATCAAATTTCTGTTTCTTTTTGTTTGTGTATGTTGCTAGGATGTTAGCAATGGGATGCAGGAATATACCCCACACACATTATAAGAATACACAAAACAGGGTCATCATTATGTCAACATATCGTTTAAACACCTTGGCAGTAGCGGTTGCTTTTGCTTTCAGTGCACCAAGTGTGGTTAATGCACAAGAAGCGCCTGCTAAAGCTGAAAAGAATATCGAGCAAATATCTGTGTTAGGGTCGCGAGTTTCTAACCGAACAGCAACAGAGTCGTCATCACCTATTGATTTAATTGACGCGGATGATTTAAACAAAGGCGGCTTTACCGAGCTTGGGCAAAGCTTGCAAGCGACAGCGCCATCGTTTAACTTTTCTCGTACACAAGTTTCTGACGGTTCCGATTTATTTCGCCCAGCAACATTACGCGGTTTACAGCCAGATCAAACGCTGGTTTTAGTCAACGGTAAGCGCCGCCATAATCAATCTATTTTTGGTTTAACTAGTACCGTGGGCGGTGGCTCTGCGGGGACTGATATGAATGCGATCCCGCTTATTGCCTTAAAAGGGGTTGAGGTTTTACGTGATGGTGCGGCGGCGCAGTACGGCTCAGATGCGATTGCGGGGGTTATCAATTTATCACTTAATAACTCAACAGATTTAACCACAGGTTATGTGCAATACGGTGAAACGGCAGAAGGCGATGGGGAAACAATTTCTGCAGGTTTAAATCGTGGTTTTGAACTAGGCAACGAAGGTGGTTTTATTAATTTATCGCTTGAGTACCGCGATGCAGATAAAACCAATCGTGCCGAGCGAGATACTGGAGGTTCGCTTAATGTCGCACCAGGTACTTTATCGGACGAAGTTCGTTGGGGACAAGGTAATGCAGAGAGTGAATTTACTTCGGTATTTTACAATATGACATTGCCAATAAGTGAGGGTGAGCTTTATTCATTTGGTGGTTACTCCGAGCGTACTGCACTAGGTAACGGCTTTTATCGTAACTTTAATGAAGCATCTAAAAACGTAATTCAAGTCTATAGCGATGGATTTTTACCGCAAATAGACAATGAAGCACAGGATATCTCTGTTTCAATTGGTTTTAGAGGCGATATTAACCCTGATTGGAATTACGATGTATCGGCGGTATATGGTGAAAACCAATACGACTTTACATCACGCAATACATTAAATGCCTCTTATGCTGCTGAGTATTTATTTAATAACCCAGGTGCAAGTGATGCCGATATTGCTGCAAATGCAGGACCAACTGAGGGGTATTCGGGTGGCTTTAGGTTTGACCAAACAACCTTTAATGCAGATATAAACGGGATTGTTGATATTGGCCGCAGTGAGCCTGTATACGTGTCAATTGGTGCTGAATACCGTAAAGAAAACTATGAAATTGTACCCGGTGAAGAAGCCTCATACGCGTGTGGCGCTGCTAACACAGATACTTCATACCCATCAGTGAACGATCCGAATCAATTTGCACAATGTGGTTTTCAAGCCTACAACGGCCTTCGCCCTGAAGCATCAAATAAAAGTGATCGCGATAGCTACGCCGTTTATATTGACGCAGAAACCATGGTTACCGATGCGTGGAATGTTAGCGGAGCACTTCGTTACGAAGATTTCTCTAATGCGGGTGACGACATAATTGGTAAAGTAGCCACGCGTTATGAATTTAACGATGATTTTGCGGTACGTGGTGCGATATCAACAGGTTTTAGAGCGCCATCATTACAGCAAAGCGGTTACACTGCGTTTACCACTAACTTAGGTTCTGACGGCACGTTAAGCCAGTCGTTTACAGCAACAACAGGCTCTGCCTTTCCAGCTGCATTAGGCGTTGATAACTTAAAGCTTGAAACATCAACGAACTACAGTGCAGGCTTTGTTTATGATGTAACGAGCGATTTATCGTTAACTGTGGATTTTTACCGTGTAGAAATTGAAGACCGTATTACACTGGGCAGCTTGTTATCGGCTGATGATGTGGCATTTAGTCCTGATGCAGTTGCCGCGCTACAGGCAACGGGTGCAGTACAAGCGAACTACTTTTCAAACTCAGTTAATTCAACAACGCAGGGTGTTGACATTATTACGTCCTACCGTACCGATTTATATGGCGGTAATTTCTCTGCTACGTTTGCTGGTAATTTAAATGAAACTAAAATTGACAGTGTTAATGCAGCACCGGGTATTCCTGAAAATGTAGCACTTGATGATATTCAAAGTAGTTTTTTAACTGATGGGCAGCCGGGCGAACGTGCAACGCTAACGTTTGATTATGAGCGTGACGCGTATAGCTCAATGATCCGCTTTAATTACTTTGGCGAAACCGATGTGAAGTACTTTGGTAATGACCATATTGAACTTGCAACAGATGGCTCATTTAAAGCAACCAGTACGGTAGAATCAGCCGTATTAGTGGATTTAAATGTAAGTTATCAAATTAACGATATGTTTGCGTTATCGGTAGGTGCAGACAATGTATTTGATGAAACACCGGATGAATTAGGCGATGATGAAGTATTAAACGCTATTTCAAATGGGGCATTTAAATACCCTTTACGTGCCGTACCTTACGGCTTTGATGGTCGCACTTACTACGCAAAAGTAAGCTTTAGTTTTTAATTTTATAAGCTAAATAGGCGCCGTTATAAACGGCGCTTTTTTTATGGCTAAAATATATTTAACCTGAACTCTGGATAATAAATCTATCTCAAGCAGCTATTTACAGCGC
>NZ_JASDDE010000071.1:0-19539 GCF_030407565.1 Pseudoalteromonas sp. APC 3694 | reverse complement strand
ACCCTTCGGGCAGCGCCTGTTTGGCATTGATGCTGCGTTATCGCCTATTTATGGGAAATAACCACACTACATAGGCTCTGCCTTGCCTAAATACCAAACAGGCTGCTGCAGATTCAACCTTGAAAGGTCAACAGACCCTAGTACATCATCATTGCGTTTGATTCATAAATGATCCAAACAGACAGTCCAACCACCATGACGATGATCAACGCGCTAAACAAGAAGGTAAAGGTATTCGCTTTGCCTTCATCGGTGGTGAAATTAAGGTGTAAAAAGTATTTTAAATGCACCCAAATTTGCACGATTGCTAAAGTAACGATACTCCAGAGTGTGGTGACCTTTGAAAAGTCGCCCTCCATCACCATCCAAAATGGAATGGCCGTTAAAATCACTGATAAGACAAAACCAATAAGATAGGTTTTTACACTGCCGTGTGACTGATCATGATGTTGGCTTTGCATTTGCGCTAAAGCATGCGTTTCGCTATGGCTCATTACATTGCTCCCATTAAATAAACAACAGTAAATACACAAATCCACACAATATCTAAAAAGTGCCAAAATAAGCTTAAGCAACTTAGGCGCGTGACGGTTTGTTTACCTAAACCGCGCTTGATCACTTCTATCATCATTATGCTCATCCAGATAAGGCCTGCAGTTACATGTAAACCATGCAAACCCACTAATGAGAAAAACGATGTTAAAAAAGCACTTTGCTGTGGGCCATTGCCATGAACAATTAAATGATGAAACTCATAAATTTCCATGCCAATAAACACCGCGCCTAAACAAAAAGTGACCGCGAGCCAACCAAGCGTCAGCGCCTTTTTTTGCCCTTGAGCGGCAATCATGGCAAAACCAAAAGTGATACTACTAATAAGTAGCGCCGCAGTTTCTACGGCAACAAAATCAAGCTCAAAAATATCTTTGCCCGATACACCACCTGCGGTGTTCATATAAAGCACTGCGTAGGTTGCAAAAAATGAGGCAAATAAAAGGCAATCGGTCATTAAATAAAGCCAAAAGCCAAAGATTGTATCGCCAGAGATATCGTGATGTTCATGCGTATGACTTACGCTATGAGACTCAAAATTTACATGGCCTTGAGTTGCAGATAACGTACTCATGCGCTTACCTCCTTCGTATTACTGGCAATATGCGCGCCTTCAATTTGTAATATTTCATCGTTTTGCACGTAGTAATCAACATCGCTGGTGTAAGCGCGGTTAATAAATAGCGTAATTGCACCAATAAAACCAAGCCCTGCTAACCACCAAATATGCCAGATCATGGCAAAACAAAACGCCGTTAAACTCGCAGCAATAAGCACACCCGATGCGGTATTTTTTGGCATATGAATTGGGCTATAGCTAGATTTACCTTGATAAGCTAGGCCTTTTTCTTTCATGTCAGTCCATGTATCAATATCATCAACATGCGGGATTTCAGCAAAGTTATAGTATTGTGGCGGTGATGACGTTGACCATTCAAGGGTGTGACCGTTCCAAGGATCGCCGGTGGTATCATCAAGCGCTTCGCGGTTTTTAAAGCTCACATAAAGCTGAATAACTTGGCAAATAATACCGAACATAATAATCACGGCACCCACTGCAGCAATATAAAGCCAGATATTCCAATCAGGATTATTAGAGTGATTTAAGCGACGAGTCATGCCTAAAAAGCCGAGTACGTACAATGGCATAAAGGCTACAAAGAAACCGATTAACCAACACCAAAATGATGCTTTACCCCAACGTTCATCAAGCTTAAAGCCCATTGCTTTTGGAAACCAAAAAACAAAACCCGCTAAGTAACCAAAGACTGCGCCACCAATAATGGTGTTATGAAAATGAGCGATTAAAAATAAGCTGTTATGCAATACATAATCGGCACCAGGGATTGCCAGTAATACCCCCGTCATACCACCAATACTGAAGGTAACCATAAAACCAAGCGTCCAAAGTACCGGCACAGTAATGCGCAAGCGGCCACGGTAAATAGTAAACAACCAACTAAATAACTTAACCCCAGTAGGCACAGCTATGACCATGGTCATTACCCCAAAGAAGGCATTTACATTGGCGCTTGAGCCCATAGTAAAGAAGTGGTGTAACCATACAATAAAGCCAAGAATAGAAATGGCACCGCTGGCATATACCATCGATTTATAACCAAATAAACGTTTACCAGTGAAGGTCGACACTATTTCAGAGAAGATACCAAAAGCTGGTAATACTAAAATGTATACCTCTGGGTGACCCCATGCCCAAAACAGGTTGATATACATCATGGCGTTTCCGCCGGCTTCATTAGTGAAGAAGTGGAAATCTAAATAACGGTCTAGCGTTAGCATGGCCAGCACTGCGGTTAAAATTGGAAATGATGCCGCAATTAAGATATTTGCCCACGTACATGTCCAAGTGAAAATTGGCATTTTCATCAGTGTCATACCAGGGGCACGCATTTTAAATACTGTCACTAGGAAGTTAACAGCGGTTAATAGCGTACCGAGCCCCGATATTTGCAAGGCCCAAATATAATAATCGACCCCCACCCCAGGGCTAAAGGTCAACTCCGACAACGGTGGGTAAGCAACCCAGCCTGTTTTAGCAAATTCACCAAATATCAGCGATAGATTTATTAAAATGGCGCCACTAGCGGTAAACCAAAAACTTAAATTATTTAAAAATGGAAAAGCCACATCACGGGCACCAATTTGCAGTGGTACAACAATATTCATTAAACCAATCATAAATGGCATCGCCATAAAGATGATCATAATAACGCCATGAGCGGTGAATATTTGGTCGTAATGTTCTGGTGGCAGATAACCTGGCGCGCCACTGGTAGCAAGCGCTAACTGCGCACGCATCATAATGGCATCAGAAAAACCACGAAACAGCATGATTAGCGCTAATAAAATGTACATAACGCCTAAGCGTTTATGATCAACCGAGGTGATCCAGTCACGCCAAAGCACACCCCATTTTTTATATTTTGTTATTAGCCCAGCTATAATAAGCCCGACAACAGCAATCACCGCCATGGTAACCATGATAATAGGTTCATGAAACGGAATTGCATCTATAGATAATTTACCTAAAAACGACATGATTATTCCTCGCCCTGGCTGTGTGATGATGGCATTGAATGATTACCCATTGCTTGATGCTCATTACTCATCTGCTGATGTTTATCCATCGAGTGGTGTTTTTTGTTCATATCGCCATGCGCCTGCATGTATTTCATCACTATGGTATGAAATAAACCGTCATCAACCTTGCCATAGTAAGCGACTGGGTTGTTTTCACTTGCTTTTGCAAGCTCAACATAATTGGCATGAGTAAGGTTATTTGCGTTAGTTTTTACCTGTTCAACCCACTGGTTGAAGTCAGCTTTTGTTGGCGTTGCGATGGCATTAAATTTCATACCAGTAAAACCCGCACCACTGTAATTAGCCGAAAAGCCTTTAAACGTGCCTGGCTCATTAGCAATTAAATGCAGCTTAGTTTCCATACCCGCCATTGAGTAGATTTGACTACCTAACTGAGGAATAAAAAACGAGTTCATGGTACTTTCTGACGTGATTTTGTATTCAACCGGAACATTAGCAGGAAATACCAATTCGTTTACCGTGGCAATACCTTGTTCAGGGTAAATAAATAACCATTTCCAATTAAGTGACACCACTTCAACAGTAAGATGTTCACCTTTACCCTCTATCGGTTTATAGGGGTCAAGCTCTTGAGTTGACTGCCAGGTGATCACACCTAAAATAACAACAATAACAATAGGAACCGCCCATACAACAGCCTCAATCTTATTAGAGTGAGCCCATTTTGGTGCGTAAATTTCATGGTTTTGTGTGTCTCTGTATTTCCAAGCAAAATATAAAGTCATCACAATAACGGGGATCACAACTAACAACATAAGCACAGTGGCGATGATGATCAGATTTTTCTCATCAATACCTATCTGCCCTTTTGGGTCGAGTACCCCGCCATTACAGCCTGATAAAATCAGCGCCATACTAGCTAAAGCAATATTAAAAAGGTTACGAATTAACAAGGGACTATCCTAAAACCTAAAGAGTTTTTATTAGCTGCCAAAAAATATTTAGCAACGATATTTGATAAAAACCCAAGTTAATTAAGATTGAATTACAATAATGCAGAGCGAATGCAAGCATGAAGTATTGACCACTGGCTTAATAATAAACACCTAGCAGAACCAACCCAGCTTTTTAAACACATTAATATAACGCAATAAAAATTAACTTGGGTGAGGTGTGGTTGGCTGAGAGTGTGTAAAAAACACTAAGCTACAATGAAAGTAATCGTTATTTACAGCAAGAATAAATAATTAGATACCACAGGTGTAACCTATACCCATAAAATTAATGGGTAAACAGACAACCTGTAAAGCTAGGTGGAGCACGACAACCATGCGCAGCTTGCACTGGTTGCTGAACTTTAGCCTCGCTAAAAGCAAAGGCTGCTTTACGGAGGATTATTCCAGCACGACGCGCTGGAAACATGTGGAACAATAGCCAACAAAGGCCAATAAGTAACTGACACGATAAGATGGGATGAGCTAAAAATTCGGCAATTGTCAGTAATAATGGCTCTATAAAAAAGCCATCACTGACCAATGCTTCAAGCCTAAAGGCATCCTCAATAGCGCCACTAAGCAACATAACGACATTAAAAACTAATAATGTTACAGCCACACTCACGCCCTTTTTCGCTTTTTTAAAGCGCTCATGCAACACTGACTTACCTAAGGTAAGCAAAGCGCTGGTATGAAACAAAGAAAGTGAGTTCAAAAACATTAACCTATTAAAATGACTAATAACAAAATTCGGTGTACACCGTGGCAACAAAAAGGTTGCAGCCGTAAAGCCTTATACAGTGACATGAAATACAGTCTCAACGCATTAGCACTATTTTGCCAAGCTAGTTTTGATCCGCATCAATAGAACTTTCAAAATTTACTGAAAGTTCGAGCATGAGTATAACAAAGAGAATTTTCTGTTCAAGATAAAAACACGATTATTTTATCGGCTGGTGATTTATTTATGCCGATATAAATAAAAAACCTCCCGTAGTGAGCTACGAGAGGTTTTTTGTTTAAACAGGGATACCCTATTTAAAGAATTTGGTTTTCTTTCCATACTTGCTCTTTGGCTAGACGCTTTTTGCGTTTATCACATGGATCATCGCAATCACATGCTTTATCAATACCTACAGAGCCTAGGCCCCCGCAGCTACTCGCCATCGATTTTCTTTGTACTATCATGCCTATCGCCATCGCAGCGACAATTAAAATAAGTAAGCCAAAGGTTAGAAAAAAAAGTGACATTGCTTAGCCCCTATTGTTCAGCAATAAAATGAGCTCAAATAGCGTATTTGAGCTCCATATATTATATACCCTCATGATAAGGATATAAACCTAAAGACTATAAATAAGGCTTAAACGCAGGACTTGAATAAGTGACTAAGCCATCAGGCGATTTAGCAATTAAATACACCGGCAAATCATGCTGCTGCGCATACTGTTGTGCCTTTTCCATGCCCATTACCGTTAAAGCAGTTGCTAAACCGTCCGCCGTCATTGCACTTGGGTGTAAAACAGTAACAGAGACTAAGTCGTGCTTAATCGGCATGCCTGACATTGGATCAATAAGGTGCGTATAAGTTTCGCCATCCATAGTATAAAATATTCTATAATCGCCAGAGGTGGCAATACCATTATTACCCGGTGTTAATACGCGGTGTACTTTGCGCTCGCCCGGATTTGCATCAGGTTGTTCGATTGCTATTCGCCATGCTTGATTGTCTGGTTTTGTACCAGCAATACGCAGTTCTCCACCAATTTCAACCATGTAATCTGTAATGCCTTTACTTTGTAATAGCTCAGCAACTTTATCAATACCATAGCCTTTTGCGGTAGCCGAAAACGACAGCTCTAAATCAGCAACTGTTTTAGCTAACCCTTGCTCATTAAGGACCAGCTTATCTATACCAATGTTACTGACCATATTTGCCAGTGCTTCATCCGTTGGGCGCTTTGTTGGTTTTTTATCAGGACCAAATCCCCATAAATCGATTAGCGGCCCCATAGTCACATCGAGTGTTTTAGTTGAATCACCAATTCGTATAGATTCTGCAATAACCGCTCTAAAGTCATCACTAATTGGCATTACTTGATTAGCACCTAAACGGTTAAAGGTGTTTATTTCTGACTCTTCAATATAGGTCGACATAGACTGGTTAATATCAACTAAAACCGCATCTATTTCTGCTTGAACTGCTTGAGGGTCTATTTGATCAGCGTAAAACTTAATGTGGTAAGTTGTCCCCATCGTTTTACCTTCAAGGTAAGCTTCTTCGTTGTGTTGTGAATTGCCACAACCGGTAATAAGTAACGTGGATATGATTAAAAATAAGGCTGCCACGCCTTTAACTGTGCTTAATCGATTCATAATAGCCTACTTATAAAGGTTAAATAGAGTATCAACTAAAATCAGCGGTAAAGCCAAACTCAATCAGTTGATATAAAAAAGCCTCATAACACTTAGTGCTATGAGGCTGGTATTTTAACTAAATTTATTTAGTTTGGGTATTAGCCACCGAAATCATCTAATAAGATGTTTTCTTCTTCTACGCCTAAATCTTTAAGCATAGAGATAACTGCCGCATTCATCATTGGAGGACCACACATGTAGAACTCACAATCTTCAGGCGCTTCGTGGTCTTTAAGATAGTTCTCAAATAACACGTTGTGGATAAAGCCAGTGTAGCCTTCCCAGTTATCTTCTGGTTGCGGATCTGAAAGCGCTGTATGCCAAACGAAGTTATCGTTTTGCTCAGCTAGGCCGTCAAAATCTTCAACATAAAACATTTCACGCTTAGAACGCGCACCATACCAGAAACTAATTTTACGCTTAGAGTTTAAACGCTTAAGTTGGTCAAAGATATGAGAACGCATTGGTGCCATACCTGCACCACCACCTACGAATACCATTTCAGCGTCTGTGTCTTTAGCGAAGAACTCACCAAATGGACCAGAAATAGTTACTTTATCGCCTTCTTTTAGTGACCAAATGTACGATGACATTTTACCACATGGTAGGCTTAGGTTTCTTGGCGGCGGCGTAGCGATACGCACGTTAAGCATAATAATGCCTTCTTCTTCTGGGTAGTTAGCCATTGAGTAAGCACGAATTGTTTCTTCGTCTACTTTTGACTCCAGGTCGAAGAAACCAAAATGGTTCCAATCGCCACGATACTCTTCAGGAATATCGAAATCAGCGTATTTAACATGGTGAGCTGGCGCTTCGATTTGGATGTAACCACCCGCACGGAACGGCACTGACTCGCCATCTGGAATTTGTAGCTTAAGTTCTTTGATGAACGTTGCTTTGTTATCGTTAGAGATAACTTCACAATCCCATTTTTTAACACCGAAAATTGACTCTTCAAGTTCAATTTCCATATCATTTTTAACATTAACCTGACACGCTAAACGACAACCTTCACGTGCTTCACCTTTAGAGATGTGGTCAAGTTCAGTTGGCAGAATATCACCGCCACCTTCTTTAATGTGAACGCGACACTGACCACAAGAGCCACCGCCACCACATGCAGAAGATACGAAAATACCTGACTCAGATAGTGCACCTAATAGCTTACTACCTGCTGATGTTTTAATGGCTTTGTCTGGATCGCCATTAATGCCGATGATGATATCACCGCTTGCAACTAGCTTAGATTTAGCACCAATGATGATTAAAACTAGTATTACAACGATAGCGATAAAAACACCAACGCCTAAGAAAATATCCATGATTGACCTCGCTATTATTACAGTGAAATACCAGAGAATGACATAAAGCCAAGACCCATCAAGCCAACAGTGATGAAGGTAATACCTAAACCACGTAAACCATCTGGTACGTCTGAATACTTCATTTTCTCACGGATACCTGCAAGTAATGTAATTGCAAGCGCCCAACCCACACCAGCGCCAATACCATAAACAACAGACTCGCCGAAGTTATAGTTACGCTCAACCATGAAAGATACCGCACCGAAGATCGCACAGTTAACTGTGATTAGTGGTAGGAAAATACCTAATGCGTTGTAAAGCGGTGGGAAGAACTTATCTAATGCCATTTCAAGAATTTGCACTAGTGCTGCAATAACACCAATGAAAGTTAAGAAACGTAAAAAGCTAAGATCTGCTTCTGGGTAACCAAGCCACTCTAATGCACCTGGTGCTAATACCGCATGGTAAACCAAGTTGTTAACCGGTACTGAAATACCTAATACAACAATAACCGCTACACCTAGGCCAATTGATGTAGTTACTTTTTTAGACACGGCTAAGAAAGTACACATACCTAGGAAGAATGCTAATGCTAAGTTTTCAATAAAAACGGCTTTTACAAATAAACTAATATAATGTTCCACTTATCGCCCCTTACGCTTTAGCTTCTACTTGGTCTTTCTTATAAGTACGAAGTACCCAAATGAATAAACCAATGATGAAGAATGCACTCGGTGGTAAGATCAATAGACCCATAGGTTGGTACCAACCACCATTTTGTACTAATGGAATAATATCAACACCGAATAGTGAACCTTTACCGAATAACTCACGAATAAAGCCAACAGTAAGTAACACTACAGAGTAACCTAAGCCATTACCAATACCATCAAGGAAAGACATTAATGGCGGTGACTTCATTGCATAAGCTTCAGCACGACCCATTACGATACAGTTAGTAATGATTAGACCAACGAATACTGATAACTCTTTTGCCGTAGCGTAAGAGAAAGCTTGTAGTACTTGGTCAACCACGATTACTAATGATGCAATAATCGTCATCTGTACGATGATACGTACTGATGAAGGGATATGGTTACGAATTGACGAAATAAACAAGCTTGAGAATGCTGTTACAAGTGTCAATGCAATTGACATGATTAATGCATTTTTTAAGCTAGACGTTACCGCTAGCGCAGAACAAATACCAAGTACTTGTAATGCGATTGGGTTGTTAGCGAAAACTGGACCAAATAGGACCGCCTTCATTTCTTTAGTATCAGCCATTAGTTCAATGCTCCTTTACGTACTTTCGCAAGGAAAGGGCCAAAGCCATTTTCGCCAGTCCAAAAATCAACTGCATGGTCAACACCATTAGACGTTAATGTAGCACCTGAAAGACCATCGATCTTATGCTCATCACCGGCTGCAGTCCCTTTAACGATTTGGATTGGTAACTCTTTACCTTCCCACGTTGCAGTCCACTGTGGGTTTTGAATTTCACCACCTAGACCAGGTGTTTCGTTATGTTTGTAGAAAATAATGTCTTTAATAGTTTCGCCATCGCTTTCAAGCGAGATAAAACCGTACATTAAACCCCATAAACCATAACCCTGAATAGGAAGGATGATTGCATCAGTAGAGCCATCGTCTTTTTTAGAGATATAAACAGGCGCACGCTTGGTAATACGTTGAATACCGGCGATGTCCTTAATACCATTCTCTTTTAGAGGATAGCCTTCTTCGGCATCATACTTTGTTTTTTCAAAGTCAAAGTCTTCTACCGGATCAGCAAACTCACCACTTTGCATATCAACAAAGCGAGTTTCGATTTTAGCATCAAACGTTTCGGCAACGTTATCAACTTTGCCAATACCAGCAGCAGCTAAGATATTGCTTTGAATATCTTTTGCTTTATTTGCTTTTTGCAGAGGGCGTAGTTGTACAGATGTTAGCGATACAATAACTGCACACACTAAACATAATGAGACAACAACAGCTAGCGTTTTGCCAATTGATTCGTTATTACTAGACATTACGTGCCAACCTCCGCTTGATATTAGCTTGCACTACAAAGTGATCGAATAAAGGTGCAAACAAGTTAGCAAATAAGATTGCTAGCATGATGCCCTCTGGGTATGCAGGGTTAACAACACGGATCATGATAACCATAAAGCCAATAAGCGCACCGTATGCTAATTTACCTTTATCAGTAAATGCAGCAGATACAGGGTCAGTTGCCATAAAGAACATACCGAATGCAAAACCACCCAATACCATGTGCCAGTACCAAGGCATAGCAAACATCGCATTGGTTTCAGAACCAATGGTGTTCAGTATTGATGAGGTTACTACCATACCTAGGAATACACCTAGCACGATACGCCAAGACGCTATGCGCACGTAAATTAGGAATAAACCACCAATAAGTACAGCTAGTGTAGACGTTTCGCCCATAGAACCTTGAATGAATCCGTAAAACGCATTCCACCAAAGCTCAATATCAGTCGCGTAATTTAACGTACCAGCAAACGCTTGACCAAGCATCGTCGCGCCAGAGAATGAATCTACGGCAGTCCATACTGTGTCACCTGAAATTTGTGCAGGGTATGCGAAGAATAAAAACGCACGACCAGCAAGCGCAGGGTTTAAGAAGTTACGGCCTGTACCACCAAATATTTCTTTTGCTATAACTACACCAAAAGTAATACCTAGCGCAACTTGCCATAAAGGAATCGTTGCAGGCAGGATTAATGCAAATAATACAGAGGTTACGAAGAAACCTTCATTTACTTCATGCTTACGCACAGAAGCAAACAATACTTCCCAAAAACCACCGACAATAAAGGTTGTTGCATAAATAGGTAGGAAGAAACATGCTCCGTAGAACATTTTTGCGCCCCAACCAGCATCAACGGTTAACTCACCGCCTAATAACTGGAATAAACCTACTTGCCAAATGTTAGCTAGTTCAAAACCATTACCAAGTGCGATTGCCGCTTGATGACCAATGTTGAACATACCAAAGAACATGGCAGGAAACGTCGCCATCCACACTAAAATCATCATGCGTTTTAGGTCGATGTTATCACGAACGTGAGTTGAACCTTTGTTTACGTAACCTGGCGTGTAAAAAATAGTCGCAGCGGCTTCATACAGCGCGTACCATTTCTCATGCTTACCACCTGGTTCAAAATGCGGTTCGATATCTTCTAAGAAAGTTTTTAAGCCCATTTTAGCCTTCCTTCTCGATCGTAGTTAAGCAATCGCGTAGGGCTGCGCCGTACTCGTATTTGCCAGGACAAACGAAGGTGCATAACGCTAAATCTTCTTCATCTAATTCAAGCGCACCTAATGAAATTGCACTGTCTAAATCACGAGACAATAAGTCACGTAATAAAAGCGTTGGCAAAATATCAAGTGGCATAACACGCTCATAGCTTCCAAGTGGAACCATGGCACGTTTTGAACCGCCCGTAGACGTTGTCATTTTAAATAAACGACTCGGTGTAAGGTGAGACAAGAATGTACGCGTTACAGAGAATTTATCACTACCTGGTGCAATCCAGCCAAAAAATTCTTTTTCGCGACCTTCAAGTAATACAGATACTTGAACATGGTAACGACCTAAAAATGCATGAACGCCAGACGACGTAGCACCTGCAAGTACAGAACCAGAAATAACACGGTTATCACCGTCTTCTAATTCACCTGCAACTAAGTCATCAAGTGAAGCACCTAATTGTGTTTTCACTAAACGAGGATTTTTAACACGCGGACCTGCAAGCGAAATCACACGGTCTGTGTAAATTTCACCAGTAAGGAAAAGGTGACCATACGCAATAACGTCTTGGTAACCAATGTGCCAAACTTGCTTACTAGCAGATACTGGGTCAAGGTGATGGATATGAGTGCCAACAAGGCCAGCCGGATGCACGCCACCAAACTCATGTACTTCTACTTGAGCAATAGGTGAACTAGGAACTTGACTACCTGCTTGCTTACAAACAAATACTTTGCCATCGGTTAAACGTGACACAACAGCCAAACCTGCTTCAAACGCTTTCGCATTCTCAGCAATAATTACTGCAGGATCTGCAGCAAGTGGATTGGTATCGATAGCTGTCACAAAAATAGAGCTCGGATTTGCATCCAACGCTGCTACTTTACTAAATGGACGAGCACGAAGCGCTATCCATTGACCCGATTGAACTAGTACTTCTTTAGCTTTTTCACGGTCTAAGCTGTTAAGCTCAGTTTCCGAGAAAGATCCAAAGGTGATTTGCTCACTGCCGTTTACTTCAATAACAACAGATTGCAGAACACGTTTAGCACCGCGATTAATTTCTTTTACTGTACCAGAAGCTGGTGCAGTAAATAATACGCCTGGGTTCTTTTTATCTTCAAAAAGTACCTGGCCTTTTTTGACTTGGTCATCCACACGAACATGCATGGTTGGACGCATACCGATAAACTCTTCACCTAGCACAGCTACACGTTTGACGGCAGAACCATCATGAATAACTTGCTGAGGTGCGCCCTCTAAGGGTAAATCCAGACCTTTTTTTATATTGATCATACGCACTTGCACTACATTAACGGAAAGAAACTGAAAAATCGTACTAACCACGCCGCTATTTGTATTATTGCAAGCTATATAAAATGACTCGCTATAAATACCAAACAAGCAGCGCAGTAAAACTCCTCACATATTGCTTTGATTTTAACATTATTGTGGCTGACTATGCGAGTGTATTTATGAAAATTATACGAGAGAAACGTTTATTTAGTTTTGTAATTAACAATTAATAAAATACAAGCTAGACCAAAGTGGTAAATTAGCCAACAATTAGCAAATATTTTTTCAAATCAAAGCTAAAAAACAAAAAAGCCGCACAAGGCGACTTTTTCAAAAATGCGCTAACAGCGACAAGTTAGTCAATCATATTGGCAATAGGTGCAACAGGATTTACATCTTGTTCATAATCAACCGCGTCAATACCAAAACCAAACAAGCGTAAAAATTCATTATGGTAACCAATATAATCGGTTAACTCATCAATTGAGTTTGTATCTACACTATCCCAAATGGCTTGAACACGAGATTGAACGTCATCTTCCAGTTCTTTATAGTTTTGGAATAAATGCCCGCCCTCGTCAAAGCGTGGTGAATCACCGTATAGGTTTTCACTAAATAATGCATGAATTTGCTCAATAGTGCCTTCATACGTGCCATCAGCCTTCATCACTTTAAATAATGCAGAAATATAAAGTGGCATAATTGGAATTGCAGAGCTTGCTTGAGTAACAACCGCATTAAGCGATGAAACGTAGGCTTCACCATTTAAATCTTGGGTAGCAGCTTTAATAGCAGCAGTGGCACGGTCTAAATCTTCTTTGGCTTTTCCAATTGTTGCATGACCGTAAATTGGCCACGTTAGTTCTTTACCAATATAAGTGTAAGCCGTGGTTTTAAAGTTATCTGCTAATACATCCGCTTCTTTAAGTGCGTCAATCCACATTTCCCAATCTTCGCCACCCATTACTTTAATAGTGTTGTCGATATCGTCTTGGTTTGCCGCTTCAACAGTTACTTCATCAATTTCACGCTTTGACGTATTTAAGTTTTTAGTGGTTACCGCATTACCAATTGGCTTAAGCGTTGAAGAAAACACTTCGCCGGTATTTGGATCAGTACGACGTGGTGATGCTAAGCTGTAAATAATACAGTCAACTTTACCTAATTCAGCTTTAATGGTGTCGATTGTTTTTTGTTTAATTTCGTTAGAAAACGCATCACCATTAATATTTTTTGACCATAAACCTTCAGCTTCAGCGGCTGCTTGAAACGCCGCCGTATTATACCAACCCGCAGAGCCTGTTTTACGCTCAGTGCCTTCTTTTTCAAAGAACACACCTAATGTTTTAGCGCCACCACCAAATGCAGCGGTAATGCGAGACGCTAGGCCATAGCCTGTAGACGCACCAATAACTAATACATTTTTAGGTGCATTTTTTAATGCCCCTTGCTGCTTAACATAATTAATTTGTTCTTGTACATGCTCTGCACAGCCTACTGGGTGTGCATTGGTGCAGATAAATCCGCGAATTTTAGGCTTAATGACCATTGATCATCCTATATCTTTTACAATAAAAATTAGCGCTAGTTTAAAGGCTAAAACAAAAAAAACTGATCTGATCAGTTACGCTCTGCTCAAACCACCTTCTAGCTACCTGTTATCCAGTTTTTGAGCCACCCATACAGTTAGGCGACTGCGGCGCTTCACCGTCGTGCTCGGTAAATTCTTCAGGGGTGTAAGTGTGCATCGCAAGCGCATGAATATGATTTGCCAGCTCATCTTTTAAAATTTCGTTAATTTCACGATGACGCTGCAATAATCGCTTACCAGCAAATTCCTCACTAACTACAATCACTTTAAAGTGAGATTCAGTCCCCGCACTGTGCATGTGGCTTTCGTTGATCACATTTAAATGCTTGCACGCAATCGCATCGGCTAGCTTGTTACGTATTTGTTCTTGCATTGACATAAAAACCATCCTCAAAATTCAGTTATGTGCTTACTATAACAACTGCGGCTATACCATGGCTAATGCTATTTAACTGAAACCATTATTAATATAGCGAAACGTTAAACTTATTCGAGGGTGTTTAAGCGTTGTTTGTTTGGGCAATGCATGTTGGTAATTTTGTTGGCTTTGGCCGCTCATTATTAAACAGCTACCACTTTGTAATTTAATGTTAGTAATGCGGTTACTTACTTTGTGTTTAAGTTTAAATAATCGCTCTGCGCCAAGCGATACACAGGCTATGGTAGGCTCAGGCCCTAGCTGCGCCTCATCATCGCTATGCCAGCCCATACTATCGTGGCCATCTCGATAATAATTAACCAAAATTGAATTAAACGGTTGCTGTAGGTGATTTTCTAAACGTGTTCGCATAGCAAGTAATACGTCTGGCCAAGGCTCTAAATCGAGTTTATGCCCAGAATAGCCGTACTCAAGATTTTCTTCGCTGATAAAACATTGCAGCCTTGGTATTGGCCCCGTTTTGCCAAACACCGTTATATTTGGTTGTTGCCAATTCAAGTTTTGCTGCAAATAATAAAATAAATCGAGGCTTTTTTGCGCACTAAGCACCCTACTTTGATAAGAAAAGCCATTTGGTAACAGTTGGGGGTTGGCGTTTGGCGGTTGCATGTTAGAATTTACCTATCATTTGATTACCGATCATTAAACTATTATGACTACGCAAGCTACGCTCGGCGATAACACCTTTACTCTTGAACGCTTTCCTTTGGATCAAAAAAACCGCAGCTTACAAGCGTGGGATTCAGCAGACGAATACCTCATTGACTATGTTAATGAACACTACCCTGATTGTCGCTCTTTACTGATCTTAAACGACAGCTTTGGTGCACTTAGCTGTTACTTTAGCAAGCAACAATTAACTGTTTGTTCAGTAAACGACTCATATATTAGCCATCAGGCGGCGGCTTATAACTTAGCGCAAAACAAAATTGCAACAACTGCGTTTAGCCAGCTTGATAGTTTATCGGCTTTGCCCGAACAAGTAGGCCTAGTGTTGGTAAAAGTACCACGCACATTGGCTTTTTTACAGTATCAGTTATCTGAATTAAGCGAAGTACTGGCGCCCGGTACACCGGTTATTGGCGCAGCAAAAACTAAAGACGTGCATAACTCTACGATTAAAGCATTTGAAGATTTTATTGGTGAGACGAAAACAAGCCTCGCAGTAAAAAAATCACGCTTAATTATTAGCCAAGCAGCTGGCGGTTATAAAGGCGCAGATTTCCCAGTCAGCTGGCCGCTCGAAGGCACTGATTTTACAATAAGCAATCATGCAAATGTGTTTTCGCGTGATTCACTTGATATAGGTGCGCGCTTCTTTTTTAATTATTTGCCACAAACAAATAAAGCCAAAAATATTATAGATTTAGGCTGTGGTAATGGCGTGGTTGGCTTAATGACATTAGCGCGCTGCCCTAATGCTCGTATTAGCTTTGTTGATGAGTCGTATATGGCGGTTGAATCAGCTCGACTCAACATTGAATTAAACATGGAAGACAAGTTTGAACAATGTACCTTTATAGAGAATGATTGTTTAACCGACTTTGAACGTGAAAGTGCCGATATTGTATTGTGTAATCCGCCATTTCACCAAGCACAAGCGGTTACCGACCACATAGCATGGCAAATGTTCAAGCAAGCAAAAGACACATTAAAAGAAGGTGGCGAGCTGCGTATTATTGGTAACCGCCATCTAGATTACCACGACAAACTAAACCGTATGTTTGGTAACTGTACTTTATTAGGCTCTAATAAAAAGTTTGTGGTACTCAGCGCAACTAAAAATAGTGGGACGTTATAAATGAAACTCATAAAGATATTATTGAGCTGTTGTACTTTAGTGGTTTTTTCGGGATGTGCGAGCCAGCCTAACCAACTTATTCTCAACCCTGTGTATAAAAGTGGACAAATAAGCTCAATCAATAACAGCTTAAACACCAGCGTGATTGATTTACGTGGTGACAGTGCAACCTTAAAGCTTATTGAATCAAGCAAAACAAAAACCATTGCCAGCACGGGTATTACTGAGTCAGTTAAAAGTGCATTAGACAGTGCGCTTAGTCGCAATGGCGCTAGCATTTCTAATTTAGCGCAATTGCGTTTTGAGTTAGATATTCACACGCTGCAAGCGGTAGTTACAGAAACGCTAATGAGCCATACCAGTGAAGCCAAGATTGAATTTGAAGTGCGGGTGATTCGCCCGACCAGTAATTTTAGTAAGCGTTATAGCGGTAATGCTAATTTATCTGGTCCGCTTGGTCACGATAGGGCAAAAGTTGAAGGTCAGCTCAATAAGTTGACTGAGCAGTTAATTACCCGCATTGTATCTGACCCAGAATTAATTGCATTTTTAGAAGGTTAACAATGAAGCAACTTTTTTTAATCTGCGTAAGCTTATTATTTAGCGTTAGTAGCTTAGCGGCTCAAGAGGGTCGTTTTGTGCAAAAAGATAACATTTTTCCTCGAGTAGAAATTGTGACATCGTTGGGCAGCATTGTGGTTGAATTAGACCGCTCAAGAGCTCCTATTACGGTTAATAACTTTTTGACTTACGTGTCGGATAAAAGCTATCAAGGCAGTGTGTTTCATCGTGTAGAACGCGACGTAGAAAATGATCGTGACTTTGTAATTCAAGGCGGTGGTTATGATAAAGATTACAATGGTCTACATGAAAACGACCCTATTTTTAATGAAAGCGGTAACGGCTTAACAAACGATATGTATAGCATTGCGATGGCTTATCAAGACCGTGAACCACACTCAGGAACGCGTCAGTTCTTTTTTAATATGGATGATAACGATCATTTAAACCCTGGCCGTGATTGGGGATTTGCAGTGTTTGGCAGTGTGATGGAAGGCTATGAAACACTCGATAAAATCATGGCTGTAAAAACCGGATTTAATGACAAAATTGGCTACAACTTTGTACCCGAAAAACCGGTCGTTATATTAAATATTAAGGTGCTTGAGCAAGTTCCTTTATAACTTTTTTAATAAGAGCAGCTTTGGCTGCTCTTTGTATAAGCCAATGAGCCTCTATGAATAGCACACTTTCTGTTCGCGAATACTTTTCTTATTTTAAAGATAAACGTTTAATTAATGTTTTTATATTTGGAATGAGCAGTGGTTTTCCGTGGGTGTTAATTGGCTCGGTAATGTCGGCTTGGCTTAAAGATGAAGGTTTAAGTCGCAGCATGATTGGCCTATTTGGCATTGTGTTTGGTGCCTATAGTATCAATTTTTTATGGTCGCCTTTAATCGACCGCACTAAACTGCCCTTTTTGTACAACTGGCTTGGTCAGCGTCGTAGTTGGATCCTGTTTTGCCAAAGCTTTATTTTACTTGGCACGTTACTACTTGCAGGGCTTGATCTAAAAGCAAACCTAGCGATTGCCGCCGTACTTTGCTTGCTGATCGCCATAGCCTCTGCAACGCAAGATATTGCAATTGACGCCTTTCGAATAGATACCCTTAGTGAAAATGAATCTCACAAAGCCACCGCGGCTGCTGCAATGGCCACCTCAGGTTGGTGGACTGGCTATGCTTTATTAGGAGCTGTGCCTTTTTACATGGCTGATATGCCAAATATTGACTGGCCACAGGTGTATTATTTTTTATCCGCGATTATGCTGTTATTAATTAGCTGTGTATTTTGGGCTAAAGAGCCACAATCAAATCGCGAAGCCGTACATGCCGAACTAGAACGTGTTTATCTTGAAAAACTCGCCGCCACTAAACAAACACCACTGACAAAAACGCTTGCATGGCTAGGCGTTACCGTGGTTGATCCGTTTAAAACCTTTTTTGCTAAAAATGGCGTTAAAACCGCGTTGGCGCTGCTGGCGTTTATTTTCTTATTTAAGATTGGTGAAGCATTTTTAGCGCGGATGTCGATTGTATTTTATAAAGAAGTTGGCTTTAGTAATACGCAAATAGCAAATTACTCAAAACTCGGCACGGGGTTAATCACCATTGTATTTGCTTTTTTGGGCAGTATTTTTAACCATAAATATGGCATTGTGAAAGGCTTATTTATTAGTGGCGTAGCCATGGCAGCATCTAACTTAATGTTTTCTTGGATTGCCTTAGCTGGTCCACAAGAGCACTTATATGCAATGGCAATTGTAGTTGATGGCTTTACCCAAGCTTGGTCTTTAGTGGCAATGGTTGCTTTTATATCTATGCTGTGTGACAGAGCATTTAGCGCCACCCATTATGCGCTATTGGCATCATTGGGTAATTTAGGGCGTACGTTATTATCGAGTTACAGTGGCGTGGTTATTGATGATTGGCTAATGGGGAATTGGTCATTGTTCTTTGTATTAACTGCGCTTATGGTTTTACCCTCATTAGTGTTTTTATTTCTAATTAGGCACAAACTATATTCACTAGAGCAAAATTATCATAAAAATACCTAATGCATCCTGCACTAGTATTGGCTGTAGACGCTAATTTAACTTTACGATTACAGCCAAAAAGAAAGCGTTAGTCAGCTTTAATTAAGCTTAATGCTTCATACGGGTCGACTTCTAATGCATTACAGTAGCGAACAAACTCAATTACATCTAAACGACGTTCCTGATTTTCAATTTTGCCAATAAAAGAATGTGGCGTACCCAAGATTTGCGCTAAGCTACGCATGGTGTAGCCTTTTTCATGGCGTTTAGTTTTAAGCCACTTTGTTAATTTTGCATTTTCTTCCGAAGATACGGTTTTACCCATCATATACAACTCCTACTCGTTGTTTAAATATACATATAGCTAAGCACTTTACATCGCCAACACTGTAAACCTTCAACCACTCACTAAAGCGCAGTGTAAACGCTTACAATTCAACCAATAAAAACGCTCAAATATGTATTAACACTTTATTATTGTGAAAAATGAAACCTTGCCCGTTTCACTCTTGGATACATTATATACCATTCACCGTTGATCTGAATGATTAATTAGTAATTATGCGATTAAAGTTTAACAACAAATATTTACTAACTCTGAATAAGGTTAAATATTTTATAACTTTTTTGTTTCATTTAAATATAAGCCGCACGGCAAGATCATTATAAATTGAACTTATAGAATATGTAGTGATCAGAGCAAG
>NZ_JASDDE010000070.1:0-20098 GCF_030407565.1 Pseudoalteromonas sp. APC 3694 | reverse complement strand
TTAACTCGCTTTGGCTCATTAGATTTAGATGGAGCACTTGGCGCTATTGGGTAGATTCAATTGCTTTATTGAGCGTATTTAAAAACCAGGTAATCCACTGTGTAATGCACAAATCACCACGCTGTGTTGCCTCTAAGACCTCGTAATAGCCTTTTCTATCTTCTAAAATTGCCACCGACATCGCATAGAACCGTATCGACTCTTTATGCTCTTGAGCAAGCGCTAAATCTGTAATAAGACGCGTAATACGCCCGTTACCATCTTCAAGCGGGTGTAGGGTAACAAACCACAAATGAGCGATAGCAGCACGAATAAAAGGGTCTGCATGTCGATCATTATAACCTGCATTAAACTAATTAAAAAAAACAGAGAGTTCGTTTTCGATAACATCTCTTGGTGGAGCAGTAAAATATAATACGGGTCTATCTAATCGCCCTGATACAACTTGCATTGGCTCGTTGCCACGTAATTGACCGCCCGCTATTTGAGTAAATAATTCTTGTTCACCTGCAAACAATAAACGATGCCAATTCAACACACGTTCTAACTCAAGCGGTGTATCGGTGTTATTAATTGCATCCAACATGATCTCTGCAAGATTATCGCTTTGCACTGTGGTTGGATAAGGCTGCTCATCAATGTGGAGTTTTTTAGCTAGTGACGAACGTACCGAAAACGCATTGAGTTTTTCACCTTCAATTGCGCTTGAATGAATAATATTAGCCAATAAAGTATCAAGTGCTTGCTGTTTTTGCTGCGTACTTTGCCCATCCATGCGACCAACCAGCACACCTTGGTTAAAACAAAGCTCTCTCAACAATGGCGCAAGCTGTTTTTCATCCCACGTAAAATTCGGCCAATCTTGTTGTTGCCATATCCACATAAGCGTTTGCCCTAAAATAAATTAGTTACAGTCTACGCCATATAATTGCCTCATTGTGTGAGTTTGTGGACTTGTGCAAACCCTAGCGCCCTTTACCATTAACTTAGAGCGTTTGACCTTTCGTTTCAGCGCAGCGTCTCTTAATCTCTTTGTGAATAAATCACTTAAAACCATATATGCACAAAGAGAAGTCAGCGGGTTTCGAGCAGCGAGCGACGGGCTATAAATTCAGCCTAGCGCCTTTAACCTAAAACCTTTTACCTATTCCCACCGTAGGCGTTAAGCTTGCTGACGTGAAAAGCGTAGCTTTTAATGGCTCGAAACCCGCAACTCGATACTCGTCGCCTTTGAGCAAAGTTATTCAAAAATATTCCTGATATTTTTGTTGGTTATTCGTCACCTCTCGGCGCTCTGAGCATTAGTGTGTGGTGATTGTGAAAATACAGCGCTTTTTAAATTTGATGGTTAAAGCTCAATATCATTCAAAACAATCTTACAAAATGATTTGAATACATCAAATGCTTCTTGCCACACCAATTTATGACTACCATAAACCATTGGAACAACATATTCATTAAAACGCGTTTTATAGAGTGAGTTCACTTGCAATACATCTAAGGCAAACTTAAGTTCAATAATCGGTTCTGCCATAAATTCTAAATGCTGGTTACCGTAACGGGTAATATCTTCTGCTATGACTTTTTTGACTAAAGGCACCACACCTGATGCATCCGCCAACCCAGCGTGTTGAATATAATAGGTATCATAAACATGGCGAATTAGCGCAGGATCATCGTCTCTTCTATTATCACGTGCAAAGCTCGCTGTGCGCCTAAGCATAGACACTAACTTTTCAGCTTGTGTACTCTCAATACTAGAAAAGTCCATCAGCGGCACTTCTGGTGTCTGTTGAGTTACCTCGTTCACTAAAGAAGATATATTGCGGCTTTGTACATTATCAAAAAGTAACGTTTCAATAAGCTCTAATTTAATAAACGGTCGTAAGCATGGGGCTTTTGAATGGGCTTGAGGATAGCGAATATCAATTTGTTGATATCGATATTCATCAAAAACAGTTGGAGTATTTTCTACAGAAAAATAATCATGTGAATTAATTGCAGCAATTAACTGTAAGTGGAGCGCTTTTCTAGCCTTTTTTCTTTTAGTTTTAGACGTGTTAGCAGTTAAATCTTTGGGAATGATTTTTATATCAACATCTTCAGACATTCGATGAGTTTTAATGCCTGACTTTGTTAATGCCGTACCACCTGAAAAAACTAAAAAATGCGTATCAAAAGATAGCTCACAAAGTAGCTTAAGTAATGCAACTACATAGTAATCTTTTTCAACAATAGCAGGGTTACCCATACCAAGAGCATCCGCTACATCTAAAAATAAATCACTATCAACTCGCATTAATAGCGCTATTATTTACAACAATTTTACGCTTAAAGCGGCTATTGGTCATTATTTTAAATGAAGCGGGAACTTGTAAGCTTTCACCATTAAGACTGCGTTGTGTAAATTCATCGAATTGATACTCAACGCCCAGTTTCTCAATAGCCTCTAAAATGACTCCATCTGCACCCGCAGGTGATGCTGGCATTAACTTACCAGTAATGCGATTTTCTCGCGCTTTAGTATAAAGCCCATAACCAATACGTAACAACTGGCCACTATCTACCAGCTTTTTTAAAACACGGCCAACTTGGTCGTAACCTGCAATATCAGCAAAATCAGCGCGCTCAAAAACATAACGCTTCGAGCGATTTATTCTTGTGGTTACTTTACTTGCTATTGTCATATTAATTACTCTCGTTGCTTAGACAAAATATAGCAAACATACGACATCTAAACAATGCAAACATACGACATTGAAATGATCGCGTTAAATTATCATAGTAGTTAATTTCACCATAGGAACCAGCATTAGCTATAATTGCTTTAAAACGAATTTACCACCGAGGGTGGCGGGATACGAGCGGCGAGCGGCGGGCAACCCCCCAGCACTTCCTTGTAGGTCGTCATTTATGGCGACAATGTCTAATATTGAAAATTGACGCGCTAAAGCACGACCTACATTAGACCCTTTGTGTCTACCTCTAAAACGCAGTGCCTCTTAATCTCTTTGTGAATAAATCACTTAAAACCATATTTGTACAAAGAGAAGACAGCGGGTTTCGAGCAGCGAGCGACGGGCTATAAATTCAGATTAGCGCCTTTAACCTAAAACCTTTTACCTATTCCCACCGTAGGCGTTAAGCTTGCTGACGTGAAAAGCGTAGCTTTTAATGGCAAAACCCGATCTCCGCAACTCGATACTCGTCTACTTTATTTATACATGTCGCGTTGGCGACGGCAACCTAAGTGTGGTTTGTCTTTAAATCAACTCTGCTGCAAGTAATTCATCCCTGAAGCTGGGTTCCTGTCAGCATCCATGCTTCCACTTCCTCGCGCTGCGAAACCTCGTTTCGGTCACTCGTCACCCACAGCGCCCCGAGCATTTTGCACTTTCCTCAAAGCCTAAATTGATATGAACGTAAACGCCGTGTAAGGCACATCATGTGCCTGTCACGGTTTTAATTGCATTGCCTAAAGGGATTTAGGTACTTGGAATTTGTCGGGAACAAAATTCCGCCATGCAATTAATTACTCATCAATAGAGTCTTTTCGGGCAAAATGACGGGGGAGTTGTCTTGGCAGTGGTCTTTAAATTTTAATGTAGGCGTTAAGCTTGCTGACGCGAAAAGCGTAGCTTTTAATATCAAAATCCGATCTCCGCAACTCGATACTCGTCTACTTTATTTATACATGTCGCATTGGCGACGGCAACCAAGGGGCGGATACCGCCGACCGCCCCTTGGAATCCCACGGCGCCCCGGGCATTTTGCACTTTCCTCAAAGCCTAAATTGATATGAACGTAAACGCCGTGTAAGGGCACATCCATGTGCCTGTCACGGCTTTGATTGCATCCATGCAATCGATTACTCATCAATTGAGTCTTTTGGGCAAAATGACGGGGGAATTATCTTAACAGCTGCCTTTAATTCAATAATGAGTTAATGCTTGTTTACATTGCATTTTTTAGTAAACTGAATGCTCGCAAACAGGGAGCGATTTAATGCAACAGATTGGTATTTACGAGCAGTTAATTACACAAGTAATTAAGCAAAATTTAAATCGTGACCAATTTTATGTGGGCGAACGCCAGCTAGAATCGGCTGAGGCGGCTACGTGGCTTTCGCGCTTTTTAGGTAAACTTGTTGAACATGCCATTGATGCAATCCCTAATTCAAGCGAGCGTTTGCAAGAGCAAATAAACCTCGCAAACAGCCTTGTGCTGTGGCTTAAAGATCATATTCGCGATGACGAGCTAATCAACGAAAACCTTATCGACAGCCAAGGTCGAATACTCACCGCGTTGTTTAATACCCAAAACCCTATTGCTGCAAATCTTAAAGATTACTCTCACGATATTTTTCCGCTAACAGGGCTTACCCAAAGCGAGTTATTTAGCGGCGCGAATGCGGGTATATCGCTCGAAACCGAGCTAAAACGCGAGATTAAATCATCCGACACTATTTACTGGCTTGTCTCATTTATAAAATGGACGGGGCTGCGCATTTTTAAAAATGAGCTTGAAGCTTTTACCAAAAGCGGCAATAAACTCAAAGTAATTACCACCTCGTACATGGGCGCAACGGATGCGAAAGCGGTGGAGTTTTTAGCTAACCTACCAAACACTGAGGTAAAACTTAGCTACAACAATCAACAAGAGCGCTTACACGCAAAGTCATACTTGTTTATACGTAATACGGGTTTTCATACCGGTTATATTGGCTCGTCTAATTTGTCGCATTCGGCGCTTACCAGTGGCCTTGAGTGGAACTTAAAAATTACCGCGCAAGAAATCCCGCACATCATAGGCAAAACCAAAAGCACTTTTGAGACCTACTGGCAATCACCAGATTTTGAGCTGTTTACAGGCAAGGTTGAATGTAAAGAAAAGCTCATAAATTCACTTAATGAACAACGCGGTATTGGCCAAGCAAGCAGCCAGTTTTATTTTGATATCACGCCAAAAACCCACCAGCTCGCAATATTAGAAAAACTAAGCGTAGAGCGCAGCGTGCATAATCGCTTTAAAAATTTAGTAGTTGCCGCAACGGGCACGGGTAAAACCATTATATCGGCGTTTGACTTTAAAGCCGTTTACGACAAAAACCCAAACGCACACTTTTTGTTTGTAGCCCACCGTGAAGAAATACTCAAACAAGCGCAAAGCGCTTATCGTGGCGTGCTTAAAAATAACGATTTTGGCGAGTTATGGGGCGGTAACTACAAACCACAGCGCTACAACCAATTATTTGCGTCAATTCAAACGCTGAATAGCCAAATTGAATCGCTGAATTTAACGCATGATTACTACGATTACATAGTGATAGATGAAGTACATCACGTAAGCGCCGCCAGTTATCGCGCTATTTTAAATCACTTTACGCCCACAATATTACTTGGCTTAACCGCCACACCAGAGCGACAAGATGGCGCCAATATACTTGATGATTTTTGCGGCGTAATAGCCGCTGAAATTCGCTTGCCAGAGGCAATAAATCAACGCCATTTATGCCCGTTTCAATACTTTGGACTAGATGACGATACCGACCTAAGCCATATAACATGGCGAGGTGGCCGTTACGATATAAGCGAATTAAGTAACCTTTATACAGGGGAGAACAGCCGCGCTAACAAAATTATATCGAGCCTTGCTGATATCGTAACCAATGTTCACAACATTAAAGCGTTGGCATTTTGTGTAAGCCAAAAACACGCTGAATTTATGGCTAAAAAGTTTAACTTAGCAGGCATAAACGCCGATGTACTGATCAGCAAAAACACCAATGAGCGCGCGGCTAAACAGCAAGCACTACGCCAAGGCGAAATACAAATACTGTGTGTGGTTGATATTTTTAACGAAGGTGTCGATATTCCAGAGGTCGATACACTTTTATTTTTACGCCCAACTGAAAGCCTAACGCTGTTTTTACAGCAACTCGGCCGTGGCCTGCGCCTGCCCGACAACAGCCAAAAACAGTGCTGCACCGTACTCGACTTTGTAGGCAACGCTCGCCCAGAATACGACTTTGCCAGTAAATTCCGCGCGCTGATTGGTAAAAGCAACCAACCAATAAAAACCGAGATTGAAAACAACTTCCCGCATTTACCGTTGGGTTGTCGTATAGAGCTACAAAAGCGCACACAACAAACAATACTAAAAAATATTCAGCAAGCCATAAACACTAAACGCCGTTTACAGCAACTTATAAATAGCTACTCGCAACACACCAATGACGCGCTAACGCTCAGTAATTTTTTACGCATAAACCCGCAAGTCACGCTTGAAGATATATACAAACCAAAAGATGGTAGGCTCGGCGGCTGGCACTGGTTAAAAGGCGATGAAATACCCGCAGAGCAAGCCGACATTTACGCCGCGTATTACCGCGCAATCAACACCCAATTACTAGGCTGCGACTCGCTCAGCTACTTATGCTTTTTACGTGATTTATGTAATAACGACTTTAGTTTTACGCCAACGCCACAAAACCAACAGTACGCGCTTATGGCGCATTACAACTTTTGGGATACTACTGGCTCAAGTTTAGGCTTTAAAACGCTTGAACAAAGCTTACAAGCCCTCAAACACCAAGAGCTACAGCAGGAACTTGTGCAAGTGATTACACTATTGATAAACCGCATTCACCAGCAAGAAAGCGATTTAACGTGCCTACCTAATCACGCAATAAAATTACACAGCCGCTACACGCGCCAACAAATACTCGCCGCGTTTGGAGCGCACTCGTTTGATAAAAAATCGACCGCTCGCGAAGGCGTTTTAGAATTTAAAAACCAAAACCTAGAGCTGCTATTTGTAACACTCAACAAGTGCGAAAAAACCTACTCGCCCACCACGCTGTATCACGATTACGCAATTAGCCCTACTCTGTTCCATTGGCAAACGCAAAACAGCGCCCGTCCAGAACACGGCCGCGGCCTTAGCTATATTGAACACCAAAAAACAGGCAAAACCATTCTGTTATTTGTGCGCGAACAAGGCAAAGACGAAAACGGCCGAACAATGGGCTTTGTAAACTACGGCGAGGTTAAATACCAAAGCCAAAACGGCAGTCAGCCGATGAATATAACGTGGGAATTAACCAACCCCATGCCAAGTGAAATGTGGCACGAGGCAGGGAAATTGGCGGTTGGGTGAAACCTAAAACCTTAAGCTTTCCCTATCTTTCTAGAATCCATTAAACGCTGACCTTGAATAGAAATACCCAGTAAATGAGATAACTGCTGCTTTTCTTTATATTCTACAGGGAACATATAAATGTGTTGTATGACCATCTCTTTTAAAATTCTTAAACAAACTTGATTATCTTGTAACTCTTTTATACAACTAGTTATATGATCTATATTAACCGTTTTGGTGAACTGTAACTCAATTGCCTGCCTAATAAGATTAAAAGCCGGCGTACCAACTTTAGACTCCATATCTCTATATACTTCTAGAGCTTCTTTTGAGCCAATTGAGCTAGCAATTTTCCTTGTAACCCCATTAATGATCCCGTAAGTAAGATGCAAGTATGCATTTTCAGCCTGCTTCTCTATTTCTTTATTTGAAATATTTGGGTGTTCTAAAAGGTGTGTTGAAATAAGCTTTACAATTTCTTTTTTTGCTGTATCTGAAATTTTTATAAAATATTCAAGAAATCTTAAACCAGCAAAAGCACCTGTTTTAGCGAGATCCTCCATCGATTGACGAGTTAAGGTTGCGTGGCGGTTGCGAATGATTTGCCCCGCAACTTCCATCCCTTTGAATGTTTGATTAATCTTTGCGAGAATATCTAATGATTCGCCTTCTTCATTATCATTCTTTCGTTCTAATTCATCTAATTGATCATTTTGAACATCGCGCTCCTTTTGGATTTCACGTTGTTCAATTATTAACTCAGGAATAACTTTCATGAAGTCGCTCATAAATGAGAGCTGGGTTTTACTCAATGTAGCTTCATTATGTTCTTCAAAAAGAGAATCTAATACAGATTTAATTTTATGTAGTACCCATGAATCTTTTGTATGATGAGTAATAAATATTAAAATATTTGCATAATCTTCTCTATGTAATTTTGAAAGCAACCCTTCTATTTTGATTTTTGTCTCACTACTATCTCTATAAGATTCAGCAATTTTCTTGCCCACAAAAAAATAATAAATATATGGGTATTTAAATCCAATATTAATACCATTGTCATTAAGAATCGAGTGACTAATTAATTTCTTAAGTACTTGGTCTTTATCTATAGATAAGAAACTCTTGCAGTAATTCGTAAAAAACAACTCAATCTCAAAAGGGTTTAAATTATTTTCTTTTTTAAAAATCTCCCATGCAAGCTCAGTTAACACATTTAAATATTTATCAAAATCTTGCTTACTTATATTTGCTTTATCAAATGATTGATTATATTAACTGTTGATAACAATGCCCATAACTCGTTAGTTCTAAATTAAGCTGAGCATTTGCCTCAAACATTTGAAGTAACATTAAAATATATATAGGCTTAGGTGGGACAATGTTCTTTTTAATAATTCCATTCAGACGCGACTTTAATTCATCACATTTTGTATACAGTTCTTTCTCATCAATATTTTCTTCAACACCTAAAGAGATCCACTTTTGTACTAACTCCTCTCTTTTTTTATTACCTAACCCTAACAACTCAATACTCTCGTAGTCATCTAAAGCAGGCATATCACCATAAATATAATTATATGAACTATGGCAAGTAATATAGACACTTTGAGTAAGTGAGTTAATATCAGCTAAGAATTTACTTTTATATTTTTGGTTTAGACCGATTTCATCAATATTATCTAAAAGTATTATGGCTTTCTTACTTGAGGTAAAAGCTAGATAGGTAAGATCTTCATATTGTAAATCTAATTGCTTCGTAATTTCACTTTCTATTGATGCTTTTTTTATAGTTTTAGCATCAATGTAAAGAGGTAAACACTGCTCTTTAAGGAGCTCTCTATATAAATATTTTAATAAAGACGTTTTACCTTGCTGCTCTTCACCTGATATTATGTAACTACCTTTTTCGTCAAGTAAATATTTCGATGATTTGATATCAACCAACTCATCTTTACTTTCTAACTCTATATCAGGTACTACATAAATATCTTCTAAACTAACCTGATTTACTTTTCTATGAGTTAATACTATTTCAGTATCGACTAACCAATCATTTATAAATTTTGAGCAAATTACTTCTGTAGGATTAACAATACTAGTAACAACTGGTTCCTTTGGTTCGAAATTTTGAATGTGAGTTTTTAAACCACTAATAACATCTAACCAAGCTTCGTCAACATTCTCCCAAGAAGATATTGGTCTAGCATCTTTCGGTAGCCCCTGTATTTTCGATATCTCGGAATCAGTCCAATCTACAGCTCTAATTACAATAGGTATTAGTTGTGCCTCCCCTCTCTCATGCATTTCTAATGCTGTTTTAACTTCAACCCCCATACAATAATCTGAATTCATGAAAGATGCGCTGATTAGAAAAAGAATTATATTAGATGACCTTAGGTTATTTGAAATTTCTTCGTCCCAATTTTGTCCAGCAACTATTTTCCTATCATTCCACTCATTAATAATACCTGCCCTTCTTAAGCCTGACATATGTTCTATTAGTTCTTCTTTGTATTGCTCATCCTTATGCGCATAACTTATAAAAATTTTTTTATTCACTATTCAATCCCTAATTAACTCTTCTCAATTATATTAATTTTTTACATCACTAGTCATAAATACAAGATAAACTCCCGCCAAAAATAGTAAACACCAATCTACCAGCACACTCCATTCCCCCGTGATCACACCCGAAAGTTATGAATTGATGAGTAATCACTTGCATGGATGCAAGTTAAGCCGTGCCTTCGCCATGGATGGCGAATACACGGCGCTTACGTTCACATCAATTTGTAGCTTGAGGACATAGTGTGATCCTCGGGCGCGCCGTGGGATTCCAAAGGGCGGTCGGCGGCTGCCGCCCTTTGGTTGCCTTCGCCAACGCGATAAAACCTCAAATAGAGGTTATTAAATCCCTTTTCCCAAAACCATGTAAAAATCACGGCTAAGGCAAATTCCTAAACTTTAAAAGCGCGAGATAAACTTCCCGCCTACGGCACGACCTACACATTTAAAAGCTGCGCTTTTCGCGCGAGCAAGCTCTGCGCCTACAAGTTAAAGCGCGACTACAAACTACTCTGCAACCACTTGTTTAAACCGTGCGAATGTTCGCATGCTTTCATCTGCAATCATTACCTCGTAATCTGGGTTTTGAGCAATTAGCTCATATTGCCCGTTAGGTAATTTATTAACTTTACGCAGTAAATACTGCTCTTCCCCGCCTATACCGTCTCGCTCTATCGCCACTATTTGGCCGCGTAGCGATCCTGCTTTATCGGAGGTTATAAGCTCAAGTAGCAGTAAATCACCATCAAGTATTGGGTGTTTACCGCCATTCATTGAGTTACCCGATGCGTGCGCTAAAAAGTGTACTTGTGGGTCTAGCTTGCCCGCACCAAGTGGTGCGTCCATCAATTCCATATCGCTTTCATCCCCTGTTTTAAAATGCCCACAAGCTATTTTAATGTTGGGGAAGTACGGCAGCTTTAATACGTTATCTTGCTCTTTTGCTGTATCGGCACGATCTTTAAACTTTAGCTGAGTCACATTGTCAGCTTGTTGATCGGTATTTTGTTCAGTTGTTGCTACGTTTACTTTTAGCCGTTGGCTGTATTTAGCTAAGCTGTATTCAACCAGCTCTAACACGGCGTTGTTTAGTAATTCGAGTTTATCTGCGGGTACGTCAAACGTGGCTTTCACGGTGTCGTTTTCTAGCGTAAACCACTGCGTGCCATCTTTATTTTTATTGGTGTAAGCTTTGATAGGATTTTTACGCCAGTAGCTTTGCCATATTTGTGAGTCAGCGGCAGCTTGCTGCTCTTTGGCTGATAAATCGTGTTGTTTTAAATTTGGGTGGCGTGCTAATACTTTCGCACTCATGGCTGCAAGCTCTGCAACTGTTGGGGGAATGGTAAAACCATTTAATGCAACATAAGCTTCAAGCAAAATAGCTTTAAAGCATTTGGTCATACTGGTTGTTTGTATACCCTTATGTAAAAAGTCATAGAACGGCGCTAGTTGCTCAGCGCCTTGTTGTGCCTCATCATCAATGTTTTGTGTTTTAGCAATTAGCTCAAACCAACTAGTGTAATTGCTGTTTACCTTTTTTATATCCCCATAGTGGTAGTAAAACTCACTTAAGGTGGGTAAATGCCCAAGTTGCTCAGCAAGTTGAGTTATATCTTCAATCGCGGTGGTGCGCTGCGCCTTAGCTAGCTGTTGCCAGAAGTCGGTGACTTTTAAATCAATATTTATAAAACAGCCATCAGCTAGATTTGGCTTTTTAAGCTTTTTCACTACACCACTTGGCGTAGTTTCATGGAGTAACGCATAAGGCTTATTTAAAAAGCTATGGTGGTTACCAATAAAGTCGAGCACCACTAAATGCGTTTTACCTTCTAGCGTACGCAAACCACGCCCTAATTGCTGTAAAAACAGGATTTTAGAATCACTTGGGCGCAGCATTAAAATAGTATCAATGCTTGGTAAGTCAGTGCCTTCGTTAAACAGATCAACGGTAAATAGTACTTCAACTTGGCATTGTTCTAATTGGTTAAGCGCCTCATTACGGCGTACTTTTGATTGGCTGTGTACTGATAGTGCTTTTACACCCGCTTTATTAAACGCATCAGCCATGTAATCGGCATGTTTGGTGGAAATACAAAAGCCCAAGGTGCGTTTTTGTTTATATTGCTGCCACTGTGCAAGCGCATGATCGGCTCGTTTTTGTGTCGCAAATTTGTTTTCTAGTGCTGCAGGATCAAATCGACCATTGCGCCATGGAATGGCTTGGTAGTTTACGTTTTCGTCCCAAATACCATAGTAATGAAACGGCACTAACGTTTTTTGATCAATTCCTTGCGTTAAGTTTCTCTCAAATACTAAATTGTTGTCGCACAATCCTAAAATATCGGCTTGGTCGGTACGTTCTGGCGTGGCGGTTAAACCGAGTAAAAACTGTGGTTCAAAATAGTTTAATAGCTGACGATAAACACGTGCGCTGGCATGATGAAACTCATCAACAATGATGTAGTCGAACGCCGTTGGTGCAAATTGCTTTAAATGATTACTTCGACCAATGGTTTGAATAGAGGCAAATAAACAGTCGGCGTTTTTGTCGCGGTGTTTACCGTTATAGAATCCCGTTGAAAGCGGTAGTAGTTCAGCAAAAGTACGCTGTGCTTGTACAAGTATTTCTTCACGATGCGCGACGAATAATATCCGTTTAGCTTTGAATTGTTTAACATCAAACGCGCTTAACCATGTTTTACCCATGCCTGTTGCTAAGACTACTAAGCCACGTTTAAAGCCCTCAGCGCGAGTTTGCGCTAGAGCATTGAGCGCTTCAATTTGAGCTGGCCTTGGTGTTTTAGCTTCGCTTTGTTCAATAATTTGTTCCGCTGTATCGGCATGATTTACCGCTACAAACTGCTGTGTTTTGCGCCTAGCAATGTAGTTATTAATCCATTCATGGCTTAAATGGGTAACAAATTCGTGGTTGAAAATAGCGTAAAAAGCATTCCGAATACTTAAAAATTGCTGCGCTGCTTGGCTTGTTTTTGGCTGCAGGTAATCATGTCTAAAATTCCACTCATGACCTTTAGTAAGTGCGCTGGCGCTAATGTTACTTGAGCCGATAAAGGCACAACCAGACGTAATTTCGCTGGTGTCATTTTTTTTGACAAAAATATACGACTTCATGTGAAAGCTTTGGTTGCTCTGTGTTTGGTAAATACGCACATCGGCACCACGATCCACTAATACCATTAGCTCTCTGAGCGCATTAGGATGAGTAATATCAAGGTAATCGGAGGTTAACAGCTTTAGTGTTGCGCCACTTTGTAAAGCTTCATTGAGTGGGTCAAATAACAAAGCCAAGCCACTGGGTTGGATAAATGACACTGTGATTTCAATCTCTGTGGCATTATTTATTGCATGTACAAGATTAGGTAATAGCGGATCATCGGCACCCGTAATAAGCTGCTGCTTATTACTTTGCAATTGGTGCTGTTCGTTAAAGCTATTCATTTATTAATTCGCTGCGCGTTAATAATGCGTTGAGCCACACTTCGCTTTCGCGCTCTGGTCGTTGGTCGACCGTTTGCCATTGTTTTAGTATTTTAAGTTTTGTGTGGCTGTTAATTAACGCAGTTAGGCCCTCTTCATTTAAATCGGTAAATTCACGGCCATTATGTACACGCTCTTGCGTGCCATATTTAAACGATACATATAAAACGCCATTGGGTTTTAGGGCATTTTGCAGTTTTAAAAACACTTGTGGTAACTCAGCTTTTGGTACATGTAATAAACTCGCGCAGCACCAAATGCCGTCGTACTTATTAGTACAATTTAGCTGCTGAAAGGTTTTAACCTCTACGGCTTGTTGTAAGTAATTACTGGCTAACTTTGCAAGCTCGGGACTTGCGTCAAATGCGCTAACAGTAAAACCTTGCTGTTTAAAATACATGGCATCGCGGGCGCTACCGCAGCCTGCATCTAATATATGGCCGTGTTTAGCAATAAGCGGCAAAAACTCATTATAAAGCGCCGACATATCAACATTAAGCGTTGAATCGCTGAAACTTTGTGCGTTTTGATTGTAGTAATTGAGTGTTTTAGTAGGCACTAAATTCACCGCTCCTTGGTTTATATATTAACAGCACGAGCTATTAATCTGGTATTCATTTATAACTAATCTACAGTATCAACATTTAAAAATATAGAGCTACGGCAATATATACGCCCTAAGTAGTATGTTTTCATTACAAAAAAGCACTGTTTAATTGTTATAAACCAATGTTATTTACACTTTTACCTAATAGCTTTACATCTTTGAAAGTATTAAAGTTATATAAACGCTTCGGCGCTATTTGAATGAGTAGCGATAATTAAACACTTACCTTAATCCACACTAAAAACATGGCTGTTATTTACCCTGCAGTGTAACGGCTTGAATAAACGTTTATTTAAGCCGTTATAAGCTTACCAAGCGTTTTAAAGGTTACATTACGTGCAATCGCTTTAGCTGCTGGCCTTTTAATAACAACTACCTAACCCTGTTTATATTTACAACTTGGTTTATACTAAAGTGTTGTAATTTTTTAGAGTAATAAAATGCTTAAAGTCGCTTTTGTTGTATTACTAATCTTTAGCTGTAGCGTATTTGCCTGTAACAAAACACTTAAGGTGGGTACTAATGAACGCAACTGGCCGCCTTATGTGGTGGCAGTAAAAAACAATTTAACAGGCGTTGAAATTGACGTGTTGAACACGATTTTTAACGGCTCATCTTTTTGTTTAAAATTTGTGTTGCTGCCTACCTCATCGCGCGCTTTTGAAGAATTAAAAGAAGGCCGTATTGATGTTATTTTTGCCGCGAGTAAAACATCAGCAAGAGCTGATTTTGCCTATTTTAGCGATGCCTATCGTGATGAAGTAGTTCGCCTGTATAAATACACCGAATCGCCTGATTTAAATAACATTAGCGATATTTTTTATAAAGATTTAACCTTGGCGGTTAACCGTGGCAGTTATTATGGCGTTGCGTTTGAGCTGTTTAAACAAAACTACCCCGCTAACGTTATTATGATGCCTACAGCCGAAAAACGTTTTGCAATGCTCAATAAAAATAGAGTTGATTACGCAATTGAAGACGAACTAGCAGCGCAATATTTTATAAACCAATACCCAGCAATAGAAGCGGTTACTAATACAGCGGCCATCAATAAGAGCTCTATTCATTTAATGCTCAGTAAAAAAACCATTAGCCAAGCCGAGTTACAAGCTATAAATGAGTTAATTAAACAAAATAAATCCGCTATACAAGCCATTTACCCACATTACTGAACCCGTAGATTTCGCAACATTTAAAAGCTGCGCTTTTCGTGCGAGCAAACTCTGAGACTACAATCACAAGCCGGATTATAAACTCCCGCCTACATTCATAAACACTAAGAGTGTAATAGGTGTTAGGTTTTAGGACAGTGACAGAGATTACTAGTTATTAGGCTGTTTGCACAAGCTCGCAACCCGTTGCTCGTATCCAGTAGCAGCGATTTCATATCGCGTAAGATTAAGCCTAAATAAATATTTACCACCGAGAACACAGAGTTCACAGAGAAATGCTTAAAAAATACCGTTCCACCTCTGTGTAGCGCAAAGCGCCTCAAGAACCTCTGTGGTGCAAAATTGTTTTTAAATTAAAAGCGCGAGGTAAACTCCCGCCTACCGATATGATTAACGTTGACGGTTATCGTAGACGGGCTTTATGCCGCGCAAGGTCATTATTCACAAAGAGGTTATGAGACGCTGCGCTGAAAAGAGAAGGCGCTGGGTGCTAGATTGTGCCCGTAGCCCACTACCCGCCGCCCGAGAACTTTACCTTTCCCCTTTAACCTCAATCAGCTTGCTAATTCGGCCATCGCTTTTTGGCTGAACAAGTGCATAGTTACATAATGTCGTTTTTTAATAATCGTCTTCACAATTTCTTGATCTATATTCAAATAATCATGCACAAGCGCATTGCGTAAACCGATTATTTTACGCCATGAAAGCAACTCATTATCGGTTAAAACACCGAGTTGCGTTAGTTCACTAAATGTTTGGTAGGCATTACTGCTTGTCGTGTTTTTATACTTTTTAAGCCAGTGCTTAGATAAACCAATACACACTTCTGTCATTAACTGTAACAAACGCTCTGCGGCACGGTAGTCTCTATTATTAAGTTGATCTATTTGGCTTAATTCGTCGAGTTCTTGCATATATTCATCAATATGTCGTGTTACTTCACTTATATAAAGCGCTATTCCTGTATCAATCATGCTTACTCGCTATCATCTCAAATTCAAATTGGCTATAAATACGCTGCTGCTCTTTCATCGCTCTAAGGCTATTTTTACCTAAAATTACACATCCGTACTCTATTATGTTGAATGCAAGGTAACTGGGGATTAAGTTTATATCAACGATTGAAATAAGCTGTTCGTTTAGGCTAAGCGCATTGCTGATTTCTAGCTCGAGTTCTTTTGGCCTGAGTCGTTTATCAAACGAGCTAAGATCAAAATTTTTAAAAGCGATAGCAAGATCAATATCACTATGAGGTTGTGCTGTACCTTTGGCGTGAGAGCCATACAACCAAACCACTTCAATGTCGCTATTTTTCTGCAAGTAATTAACTATTTGTTGAAAAATATTATTGCTCAAAATAAAAAACCATTAGTAAAAACTAAGATAATCATAACTTATCTGTTTTATACTGAACACTAAAACCGATAATGTACTTTTATTCACGTAAATTAATTTTAAGTGATGTATTCACCAAAGAAGCGCTAGGTAAAAGGCGCTAGCTTCAGGGGAAGTAACTAGGTGCTAAGTTATGCCCATAGCCCAAAACCCGCCGCCCGAGAACTTTTACCTTTCCCCTTTAATCACTTTCTCTGTGTACTCTGCGACCTCGGTGGTAAATAGGTTTTTATTTATTTTATTCACCACGAGGAAGAAGAGGCGCTGCGCTGAAAGAGGAAATAAAAAAGCCAAATATTATTATGTAGCAGCGATTTTATATCGCGTCAGATTTAGGTCATTAAGCATAGAGACGCTGAAAGAGAAGGCCAAAGGCGCTAGGCAGTGTTCGCTACTCGTCGCTCGAAGCCCGCCGCTCGTAACCTTTAATCACTTTCTCTGTGCACTCTGCGAACTCTGTGGTGAATAGGTTTTAATTTATTTTATTCACCACAGAGGTTAAAGGCGCTAGGCTGTGCTCGCTACTCGTCGCTCGAAGCCCGCCGCTCGTAACCTTTAATTTCAATCTTCCACTTTTTTAGATCTTTTTGCGTAACCAAAACAAGCTGCCTTCGGTGGCTATCCACGCTTGTTTACCCAGTGAATTTAGGTATATCCCTACTTCTTCTTTACTGCCTGGGCTGTAAAAATCAAAGTCGTCACTTTTTAGTTTTTCTTGCCCAGTAAGTAGTTTTATAAAGTGTTTATTAAGCTGTTTAAGTTGCTTTTTGTATTGCTTGGCTTGGCTAGAGTCACCATTTTTATGAAATTCACTCAAGGCGCGGCTTGCTGTGGCATGGAGCTCTTCGCTGTCGAAGTCAGCTAAAAGCGCATCTAGCTTTTGCCACTGGCCTTTAATTATGTAGCAGTTCATTAGCCAATGCCGATTCGCTTGATTATCCATGGGGTTTAATTGCAACAGTGTTTCAAATTCATCAATGGCAAGTTGTATATTGCCTTGTAGTGCGTTAATTTGTGCTCGGTGCGACCGTAGCATCATATAAGGGCGTGTTTCGTGGATCAGCCAAAAGTGGCCTTGGTTTTGTGCTATGTATTGCTCTGTAATAAAACCCTCAAACAGTTCAAGTAACGCTTCTATCGGTTCAAACGCGCTGGGGGTAAAGTCGCTAAGGATTGCTTCCATTAATTGATCAATCACTTCGTTGTCAATCACTTTACCAGCAGCAAAATCATCGTTGTTGTGTTGGTGTGCAAACTCTTCTGTAAATTGTTCGTTAAACGCGGCTTCGTCTTCATCGCTCCAGCGGGTGTCTTCAAAAAAACGAATGTTGTAAAGCGCGTCGGCTACAAAGTAGATGTAATTCTTTTTAAATGATTGCGCTAGGCCTTGGTTGTCAGCAAATTTTTTCACTGCAGCTTGCTCAGAGCTAAACGCACTAAGTATCTCATTCAAACTTGCTAGCACCTCTTTTTGCTGTTTGTCTAGGCTGCGTTTATCAATAAACTTAAGTGCCTGTAATGCCCCTTTACAGTAATTGGGTAATGGCATATTAGCTTTGAGTGAATCGCGGTAATCGGTTTTAGATAAGCTGCATTTAGTGGGCATTTTAAAATCTTCACTCATCACTTTTTGCATGCTGTTATTGTAATTTTCCATCAGGCTTTCGAGGTACTTTAACTCTGCGTCTGATGTAAAATTAATTTCACCTAATAGGTCTGGCTGCCATTGGCTGGGCATTATTATGTCGGGCAGTAAGCCTAACCCTAAAAAGTAACCCTGAATAAAGTAATAATCTGGCTGTTTTACACTTAGCTTGCTAAGTTTTATAACTTCGCTGCGAATTTTAGCTGGCGACATAACTCACTCTTTTTGATATTTTTTATTACAATAAAGTCGTACATAAAAACAATCAAGTGAATTAGCGTTTAAATAGGCTAGCCTTTAGTATACTTGGTCTGTATAATTTGCCGCCTTATTTACACCTATTGCCTGGTCTATTTTCGCACCTGCTGCGCCCATAACCCTGTCAGTATTTTTCTAGGACACCTTTTTTTGATCTCCACCGCAAATATTACGATGCAGTTTGGCGCAGAGCCGTTGTTTGAAAACATTTCAGCTAAATTTGGTAACGGTAACCGTTACGGTTTAATTGGCGCTAACGGCTGCGGCAAGTCGACATTTATGAAAATTTTAAGCGGTGCGCTTACGCCTAGTGCAGGTAATGTGTCTATTACGCCGGGGCTAAAATTAGGTAACCTAAGCCAAGATCAGTTTGCGTTTGAACAATACAGCGTAGTTGACGCGGTAATTATGGGCGACGTTGAGCTTTGGAAAGTAAAACAAGAGCGCGACCGTATCTATTCGTTGCCTGAAATGAGCGAAGAAGACGGCATGAAAGTGGCAGAGCTTGAAAGCATCTTTGCTGAAATGGACGGTTACACCGCAGAAAGTCGCGCAGAAGAAATACTACTTGATGCGGGTATCGATAAAGAATTTCATTATGGTTTAATGGCAAACGTAGCCCCTGGTTGGAAATTGCGTGTGCTGTTAGCACAGGCGCTATTTGCAAATCCTGATATTTTGCTACTTGATGAGCCAACCAATAACTTGGATATTCATACTATTACGTGGCTTGCGAATGAGCTTAACCAACGTAAATGCACCATGATTATTATTTCCCATGACCGTCACTTTTTAAACTCGGTATGTACGCACATGGCCGATATTGATTACGGCGAGCTGCGTATTTACCCAGGTAACTACGAAAAGTACCTTGAAGCCTCAGGCTTGCAACGCGAACAGTTATTAGCTGAAAACGCGAAAAAAAGCGCTGAAATTGACGAGCTGCAAGACTTTGTTAACCGTTTTGGTGCTAATGCCTCTAAAGCAAAACAAGCCAGCTCGCGCGCTAAAAAAATGGATAAAATTAAGCTTGATGAAGTTAAAGCGTCAAGCCGTATGAGCCCGTCACTGAGCTTTGACGAAGGCAAAAAAATGTATCGCCAAGCGCTTGAGCTAACCAAGCTTGGCCATGGGTTTGACGGTGAAACGTTATTTACCGGCGGCGACTTATTGCTAGAAGCGGGTGCAAAGCTTGCGGTAATTGGCGAAAACGGTGTGGGAAAAACCACCTTTTTACGGTGTTTAGTTAACGAGCTTGAAAGTTTACACGGTGAAGTTAAATGGTCAGAAAACGCCACGTTTGGTTACTGCCCACAAGACAGCAGCAAAGACTTTGATAACGACTTAACGTTATTTGATTGGATGTCGCAGTGGCGCACTGCTAAACACAACGATTTAATGGTTCGTGGCATGTTAGGGCGTTTATTATTTACCGCAGACGATTCAAATAAAAAAGCGCGTAACTGTTCAGGTGGTGAGAAAAACCGTTTGTTATTCGGTAAGTTAATGATGCAAGACGTTAACGTACTAATAATGGATGAACCAACAAACCACATGGATATGGAAGCCATTGAAGCGCTTAACAATGCCCTAAAAGATTTTAAAGGCACGCTTATTTTTGTAAGCCATGACCGTGAGTTTGTATCGTCACTAGCAACGCGTATTGTTGATATTAAAGACAAGCAGGTAATTGACTTCCAAGGTACGTTTGACGAATACCTGGCAAGCTGCGAAGAAAACAAAGTAGCTTAAGAGCTAGGTTAAAGGTTAAAGGTTAAAGGTTAAAGGTTAAAGGTTAAAGGTTAAAGGTTA
>NZ_JASDDE010000069.1:0-20472 GCF_030407565.1 Pseudoalteromonas sp. APC 3694 | reverse complement strand
AGTTAGCGCTGAAAATAGCTGCTTGAGATAGATTTATTATCCAGAGTTCAGGTTAACTTAGTGGTCGCGGTCAACCGCTATTCTAGCTAAGCTAATTAACGCTTGCTTGTAACTCGACTCCGCTAAGCAATCTAAACAGGCAATTGCTTTTTCTGCTTCTTGCTCGGCTTTTTCCATTGTGAACTCAAGGGCATTGGTATGTTTGAGCGCAGCCAGTATCTCGTCAAGGTGCTCCATACCATTACAGTGCTCAATAGCGTCTCTTATTAACTGTGTTTGATGCTCACTACCGTGTTGCATTGCATATATAAGAGGTAACGTCGGCTTACCTTCAGCTAAATCATCGCCAATGTTTTTACCAAGTTGGTCGGCATCAGCGTTGTAATCTAAAACATCATCCACTAACTGAAAAGCAGTGCCTAAATGCATACCATACAAATTAAGTGCGTTTAATACACTGTCATCTTGCTCAGTAATAATGGCCGCAAGACCCGTCGCTGCTTCAAATAGCTTGGCGGTTTTAGAGTAAATAACCTGCATATAACTGGCTTCAGTAGTATCAGGGTCGTTGCAGTTCATTAATTGCAGCACTTCGCCTTCAGCAATAATATTGGTTGCATCGGCTAATACTTGCATTATCTGCATTTTACCAAGACCCACCATTAGCTGAAACGAGCGGGTGTAAATAAAATCACCCACCAGTACGCTAGCAGCATTACCAAACTCAGCATTTGCTGTGGGTGTGCCACGGCGCAAGTTAGATTCATCTACTACATCGTCATGTAAAAGCGTTGCGGTATGAATAAATTCAATAATTGTTGCTAGCGTAATGTGATCTTTACCTTGGTAACCTAGCGCTTTAGCCGCCAAAATAGCCAACATGGGGCGAACACGTTTGCCACCGCTGTTAACAATATACAAACCAAGTTGATTAACTAACGCCACATCTGAGCGCATTTGCGCATGTATTAGTTGATTGACGTCATTCATATCGCTTTCGATTAACGCCTGGATAGCTTTTATATCCATTGATCTCCGAGCCAATTTTAATGTGTGAACGGCGCAGATTGTACAACAAAAAACGCATTAGCTCGATATTTTGTGATGATTCCTTAAAAAAACACCCTTAAGTAGGTTAAATGACCTATTAACTTGGTGAATAATTGATTAAACACCCTGGTTTAAATTTGAATCATCCTTGACGGTTAATTGAACTACATAGGCTTGCTTTGCGATTGCTAATTTATTTTCTCTAACCGTTAAAAAGCGCTTGGCAAAGGGGGATTTTAATATAAAATAGGGGAAATATTGAATTGCTCTCAATGCAGCTACTTTTTATTCATTTAATTACAAAAAGAGGCTTGCTAGTTTTTTCGCATTAGCGTAAACTTCGCGCCCTATTGAAGAATATTTTAGTTGCGTCGATTTGAGGGCGCACAGACGGAGTTAATTATGTACGCGGTTTTCCAAAGTGGTGGTAAACAGCACCGTGTGACTGAAGGTCAAACAATTCGTCTTGAGAAATTAGACGTTGAAACTGGTGCAGCAGTTGAATTTGATTCAGTACTTTTAGTTGCTGATGGTGAGAAGATCGAGATTGGTGTACCGTTCGTAAACGGTGGTAAAGTAACAGCTGAGGTTGTTTCACACGGTCGCGGTGAGAAGATTAAGGTTGTTAAATTTAGACGCCGTAAGCATTCTCGTAAGCAAATGGGCCATCGTCAATGGTTCACAGAAGTTAAAATCACTGGCATTAGCGCTTAATTAGAGGTACTTAGAAATGGCACATAAAAAAGCAGCTGGTAGTACTCGTAACGGTCGCGATTCAGAAAGCAAACGCCTAGGTGTTAAGCGTTTTGGTGGCGAATCAGTTCTAGCGGGTAGCATCATTGTTCGTCAACGTGGAACTCGTTTCCATGCTGGCGCAAACGTAGGTATCGGTAAAGACCACACTATCTTCGCAAAAGCAGATGGTAAAGTTCAGTTTGAACAAAAAGGTCCTTTAAACCGTAAATACGTAACTATCGTAGCTGAGTAATCAGTAAGGTAGTTAAAAAACCCCGCCTTTGCGGGGTTTTTTGTTTTAAGCAGCTCTAAATATATACCCAAGTGTTTTTATGCTCAGTGTGCTCTATAGGCCACTTAGGTATATAATAGAGTTATTAACAAGCCAATCCCTAAAGTGAGTAATCATGAAGTTTGTAGATGAAGTAGAAATTCGCGCAGAAGCTGGTGACGGTGGCAGCGGCATCGTGTCTTTTCGTCGTGAGAAATATGTTCCAGATGGTGGACCTGATGGCGGTGACGGTGGAGACGGTGGTAGTGTTTATCTACAAGCTGATGAAAACTTAAATACCCTTATTGACTATCAATTCGAGCGTTTTCATAGAGCAGAACGCGGTACTAACGGTCAAAGCCGTAATTGTACTGGTAAAAAAGGTGAAGATCTGATTGTAAAAGTACCGGTAGGCACACGTATCATTGATGTTGATACACAAGAATCATTAGGGGATTTAACCCAAGATGGTCAACGAATTGTGGTTGCAAAAGGCGGTTTCCATGGCTTGGGGAATGCGCGTTTTAAATCAAGTACCAATCGTGCCCCACGTCAAAAAACACTAGGAACACCGGGTGAAGTACGTAACCTTAAGTTAGAGCTAATGCTGCTCGCTGATGTAGGTTTACTAGGTTTACCAAATGCCGGTAAATCGACCTTTATTCGCAGCGTATCGGCTGCAAAACCTAAAGTAGCAGATTATCCATTTACTACGCTTATCCCTAACTTAGGTGTTGTTCGTCCTGAAGCAAATAAATCATTTGTCATTGCCGATATTCCTGGCTTGATTGAAGGTGCATCAGATGGTGCAGGCTTAGGTATTCGTTTCTTAAAGCATTTAGAACGCTGTCGTGTGTTATTGCACATTATTGATGTTATGCCAGTTGATGGTTCAAATCCTGTTGATAATGCTTTTGCAATCATTAACGAGCTACATCAGTACAGCCCTAAGCTTGCTGAAAAGCCTCGCTGGTTAGTATTTAATAAAATTGACTTATTGCCAGAAGATGAAGCCAAGGCCTTATGTGAGCAAATTGCAGAAGAGTTAGGTGAGTCTGAAAATATTTATAGTATTGCTGCAATTAATAAATTGAATACTCAGCCATTAATTCACGACATCATGACGCTACTTGATAACATGCCTAAAGAAAAGTTTGTTGAAGTGGCAGACGAAGAGGTTGAATTTAAATGGGATACCTACCATCAAAAAGCCACTAAAGGCGATGATGATGACTGGGATGATTGGGATGAAGATGATTACGACGTAGAAGTTGTCTACGAGCGTTAATGATAATTGTATATATTTAAAAGGAGCTAACGCTCCTTTTTCTTTGATTAATAATAAAGTATTGGGTATTTAGTGTGATAATTTCAATGATTGCAGCAATGGCAAACAACCGTGTCATTGGTTTAGATAATAAAATGCCATGGCATTTACCTGGTGACCTTCAGCACTTTAAAAAAGTAACCTCTGGTAAACCCGTTATTATGGGGCGCAAAACATTTGAATCAATAGGTAGGCCGCTGCCTGGGCGACGTAATATTATTATTACTCGTAATAAAGACTATCACGCATCAGGAATTGAAACAGTAACCACACCAGAAGCTGCACTTGAGCTTGTTAATGATGTTGCAGAGGTGATGATTATTGGCGGTGGAAACATTTACCAGCAGTTCTTAGGGCAAGCACATCGGTTGTATTTAACCTTTATTGACTTAGATGTAGAAGGGGATACACAGTTTCCTGATTACCAAAATGTTGCAAGTTGGCAAATTGAAGATGAAATGTTGATGGCAGCTGATGATAAAAATAAATATAGTTATAAGTTCGTAACTTTGAATAAAATTTCTTAACATTATTGCCAAAATCTGAGCGTGTTGGTACAATATTAATCAGTCGAGTACGAAAAAAGTATTAATACAGGGTGTCCAATCAATGATTAAATTACCGAAGCTAGTTGTAATTGCTGCTATTGCAGCGGGTTCGTTTGCTTATACTGCGCCTGCAAGCGCTAATGATCAGTTAGCTGTTTCAATCTGTGAATACATTGCCGCTGATGATAAAAATCGTCTGCGTAGCAAACTAAAAAGTTCACGTGTGAAAGTACGTAATATCTATGATGCAGTTTTCTGTAATGGTAACAACTTATTGCGTCACGCTGTTGCAAGTAATGCAGTTGATACAGGCGAGTACATTGTTAAAAACTTATCAAAGAGGTCACTTGAAGATGGTGCCGATATTGCTTGGGCTGAGGCAAATCATGCAGGATCACCTTTAATCCCTATCATTAAAGACCGCGCAGGCCTTTAAATAAAAGCTTAATTAATAAAAAAAACCGCGTTTAAACGCGGTTTTTTTTACTTAGATAAATTGTCATTTTACACCCTGTTTAACTACCTTTAAGTCTAGTTCCCCCTGAGTATTTATCCTTATTACTTTTATTACATAAAAATGTCATAAAAACTCAATACTCTATGTGTATGTCAGTTTTGAGATATATTTATGCGTGTATCATTTTTTACCCGTTTACTAGCCATTTTATTAACGTTAGCAAGTATCCTTTTAGCCGCTTGTTATGGGCAAGCCATACATTACTTAAACTTCAGCAACAAGATAGTGCATATAGCCAATTAAAAAATAGCATAATGGTCGAGCTTGCCGATCATTTGGAAAGTTATTTAGTACAAGGTAATAGCCAATACCTAAAACAATCATCGACCTTGATTTAGCAGCTTAAAGCGCAACAGTTAACAGTGCTGCCTCCTGAATTAGAAATTCGTTTAGCTGCACAATTAACTTCATTAAATACAGATATTAATGGTAAATACAGAGTACTTGGAAAACTATCTGGCAATGAAACTGCGCTTTTAGATAACGCGCTTAGACAAATGGCCGGCTCAGCCTCTTCACTCATTAATTATGCGCAAAAAGCACCAATGCAAACCAGTAACGCTCTTAATTATTATAAATTAGCGAGTGATTATTACAGTGAAGTGCTTAATTTATCTTTATCGACTTATCAGTTGATCAATGATTACCAACCTGAGGTAGAGAAAAACCTGCAACAAAGTATAAAAACCCTAAATTTACTAGCTATAAATATTGAGCAGTTACCGAACTTAGGGGTAATGACTGAGGTTGATGAGTTTGCTTTATTTGTAGATGAGGAGCCAGAGGATTTGGCTGCTGATATAAAAGCGGAGTTGGTGAGTTGGCCTAAGCGCTATTTACGTGATTTAAGCAATACTTTATCGCAAGCAAAGCAGCGTAATTCTGGAACGAATGAGTTACATGAACAAATTAGCGTGTTATCAAAAACAGTGATTGAGGCAGAGCAAACATTAAAAGCGCAGCAAGATACCGTTAAACAACAAGTATTTTGGGTGTTTGGAATTGCAATAGGTGGTTTAGTAATATTAGCTTTTGGTGTTTATTGGGTGCAACGTAAACAGGTTTTACAGCCTTTGCGGCAACTACGAGATGGGTTTGCATTTTTAATCGAAAGTAATGAGTTAAAAAATATTACAGTGAATAATCCTAAAACAGAGGTTGGTGAAATAGCGCAGTATTTTAACCTGTTAATTGAGCGCCAGCGTCTGGAGGCGCAAGAAAGAGCGAGTATGCTTGGTGTCGTTAGTGACTTTATGGAGCAAATGAGTGAGCATTTAGAAAAAATAGGTACAAAAAGCGCGACTAGCTACGAACAAGTTGTTAAAAATGAAAGTTTACTAGTAAATATTCAACATATAGGTGAGCAGGTTAATCATATTAACGCTCAAGCTGCTGAAAATGCTCAAAGTACTTATGAGGCAATGCAGCAAAGTGTTGGTTTTGCTAAAAATATGCTTAATGCGAGTTCTGATACACAGCAACGTATTGAACAAGGTATGCACAGTGTGCAAGAGTTACTGAGCGGCGTACAAAGAGTGAGTAATATAATAACGGTTATTCGCACCATAGCTGAGCAAACAAACTTACTCGCGCTCAATGCTGCGATAGAATCAGCAAGAGCCGGTGAGCAAGGTCGAGGTTTTGCCGTAGTTGCTGATGAAGTAAGGCAATTAGCAATGCAAACCCAAGGCTCGTTAAAAGAGATCAATGATCAGTTGGCGCTACTAAGTGAAAACTCTCAAGTGGTTTATAAACAAATCAATGCACTAACTGAGGATGCACAATTACAAACCGCAAATGCTCAAGAGCTTCAAGCAAACTCTGAAGGAGTTGCAGGCAATGCGCAGCAGGCTAATAAAGTTGCGATTGATGCAATGGAGCTGGCTATACAACAAAATGAGTTGCTCCAAGGCTTTACTCTATCGATGCATGATATGAAGAGCCAAGTAAGTGAGTCGAGTGAATTAGTTGCTGATATAGGCTCGCAGTTAGAGTTGCAAATGACACCTATTAAAGAAGGTCTAGGTTTAGATAACAACAGCGATTAATCGAAGACGAATTAAATATTAATCTGTATGCTAAAAGACTATGTAATTACCCTAAGGAATTAATATGATAGAGCAAGGTCAAACAATACCTGCAGTAAGTTTATCTCAGCTTAGTGATGAAGGTATGCAAACGCTCACTAATAATGAATTATTCGCAGATAAAAAAGTTGTATTATTTGCAGTGCCGGGTGCTTTTACGCCTACTTGTTCCAATGCTCATTTGCCTGGTTATATCGCGCTAGCTGATAAATTCAAGGCTAAGGGTATTAACGCTATTTATTGTGTATCGGTAAATGATGCATTTGTTATGAAAGCATGGGGCGAGTCACAAAATGCAGAACATATAGATATGCTTGCAGACGGCGATGCCAGTTTTACTCGTGCCTTAGGGCTTGAAAAAGATACTGCTGGCTTTGGTGGTTTGCGTTCTAAGCGCTACGCTATGGTTGTAGATAATGGTGTTGTTAGCGAATTACTTGTAGAACAAGAAAAAGAATTTGTAATAAGTAGTGCTGAAGCCGTTTTAGCCAAGCTATAACTAAGCTGTTTTAAGTATTGAATAAAAGCCGATACATATGTATCGGCTTTTTTTATCTAAGGAGAAAGTAGTTTACGGCTGGTATTGACCGCTTAGCGTTAAACCAGAAAAGGTTTGATACGCATTTACGCTTAGATGCCATGTTCCCGCTTGAGGGTTACTAAATGTACATGTTTCAGCGTTACCATTTTTATAAGGACGACAATCATAGCTTGAGCTAGTTGGTTGACTGCCAAACTTTACAAATAAATCTGCATCACCGGTGCCGCCAGACGTTGTTACTGTAAAGTTAGCCATGCCAGCTGGCACATCTAGCGTGTAATGTTTCCACTGACCTGCATTTGCAGTAACATCAGACACTGTGCCACCACCTGATTGAGGTGTACCTGAACCACCACCGGTTGAACCACCTGTAATGTTACCGACTAAGCTAACACCAGTGTAGGCAGAATAACCATTTAACATTATATGATAAGTACCTGGGGTTGGGTTATCAATAGAGCACTCTTCACTGTTACCGCCTTTATAAGGGCGACAGTCGTATGTAGAGGTAGTTGGTTTGCTACCAGCACGTACATACAAGTCAGCATCACCTGTACCACCGCTCGTAGTGAAAGTAATATTAGTGGCACCGCTTGGGACTGTCATAGTGTAAAAGTCTTGTGCACTTGCTGCACCACTTAATCCCGTTTTCACTTGTCCATCAACAAGCTCATTATCACCTGATATTGGCGGTGGTGTGCCACCTGATGCTGCGGCAACAGCGGCTGCAGCATCCACAATACCTGTGCCACAGCTAGTACATGTTGCAGAGAATGAGCGAGTGGTTGTTTTTAAGATGTTTTCAATTTCATCAGGAGTCGCATTTGGTTTAGCTTGTTTGATCAATGCAGCAACACCCGCAACATGAGGTGCAGCCATTGATGTACCTTGCGAAAAACCATAGCTGTCGCTTGATGGTGTTGTTGAACCTGAGTTGTAAGTAGATAAAACACCCTCAGAATCATTTGCAAAGCTTTGCGCGCCACCCGGTGCTGCCACATCAATATTACTTCCGTAATTTGAGTAATAAGCGCGACCACCATTACGGCCAACCGATGCAACATTAACAACACCATTACAGTTACCTGGGTTGTAGTTTGCAGAATTATCGTTATCGTTACCTGCAGCAATAACAACAACTGTGCCGTTGTTACGAGCGGTATTAATGGCATTTTGCGTGGTTGAACTACATGCACCCGCACCACCTAAACTCATGTTAATTACATCGGCTGGATTAGCATTTGCTGATGTACCCGATACATTACCACCTGAGGCCCAAATGATACCGTCAGCAATATCTGAGGTTAAACCGCCACATTTACCCAACACACGCACTGGTACTACTTTGGCGTCATAAGCAACACCAGCAACGCCTTCACCGTTATTCGTTACTGCAGCGACAGTGCCTGCAACGTGAGTACCATGCCAACTAGAGCCTTGTGCACCGTTATTACCACATTCACCAGCTGCAACCGCATCCCCTGGATCGCGAGCATCGTTGTCACGGCCATTGCCATCATTGGCGACTGATAGATTAGAGATCATATCGTAGCCTGGTAAAATATTAGCGTTTAAATCAGCGTGAGGGCGGTAGCCCGTATCAAGCACAGCGACAACCACACCACTGCCTGTTGCCGTATCCCAAGCTGTTGGTAGGTTAAGTCCACCGGCTTGCTCATAGTAATGCCATTGATCGCCATAACGCGGGTCATTTGGTGTCGCAAATGGTTTTAGCATTTGATCGACTTCAATATATTCAACATTACCCGAATTAACCATTTCCTGCATGAACTGCTGGGCCTCTTCAGCGTTTAGTTTTTTATCGGCACGCATTACGTGATGGTTATTGAGTGCCATTGCGCGAACATACTTGGCTTTAACTTTGCCTTTTTTTGAGGTGAAGTTTTTTACAAAGCTTTGCGCTTTTTTATTCATCATTGCTGGTGATACATCAGCGGTTGAGGTACTCATCATATCGTTGTTATTCTTATATTTAATGATGAATTGAGTCTCAAAACCACCTTGATTTTGTAACTTAGCTGAGGTTTCTGCCATTGAAGATGCGATTGCTTGCGCTGGGTTTGCCATGCTTGAGCTGGCAGCAAAGAGTGTACTTATTGTTAGCGCAACAGCGCATTTTTTGAATGAATTATTAGAAGTCATAATTACCCTTAGTTTTATTATTATTTGTGAAAATCCACAAAGCGGGTACAAAGGTAAATGATCTGTTAACTATTTTGAAATATTAAATACGTATGTACCTATTTCATTTAGTTATAACCGTGGATCCAGTAAGCTTTCAGTCGTTTTGTATTTGTTTTTATTATGTTGATGATCCTAATGTATTAGGTTTATATGATGCTTTTTATCATTATTTAATCTTTATTGATAAATTAAAAACAATATAACAGCTATCTTGTTGTTACCGAAACTTTGTTATAATTCACCAAAGTTTTTAAGAGATGACCAAATGACTCACCTTGATGTGATAGTGATCGGTGCCGGAGCTGCAGGTTTAATGTGTGCAGCACAAGCAGGATATCGCGGCCGAAGTGTTACAGTGCTTGATATGGGTAAAAAGCCAGGACGTAAAATTTTAATTAGTGGCGGCGGGCGTTGTAACTTTACTAACGAAAATGCGAGCCCTAATAACTATTTATGCACTAATCCCCATTTTGTAAAGTCGTGCTTAAGTCGTTATACCCAGCATGACTTTGTAGAGCTTGTAGACCGACATGGTTTGGCGTATCACCATAAAACATTGGGACAATTATTCTGTGACAATAGCGCACAAGACATTGTTGATATTTTACTAACAGAGTGTGAGTGGGCGGGTGTTACAATTAAACTACGCAGCGAAGTGTTAAATGTAGCTAAAACAGCAACAGGTTACAGTGTCACAACTGAGCAAGAAACACTGACCTGTGAGTCGTTAGTTGTCGCATCTGGCGGTTTAACCATGCCTAAACTGGGTGCTACGCCAATCGGCTATAAAATTGCAGAGCAATTTGGCTTAAAGATATTGCCGACTATGGCTGCTCTAGTTCCCTTTACCTTACATCAGCACGATAAAGACCGTTTTGAAGGGCTTTCGGGTATTAGTATTCCTTGTGAAGTTGCAAGCGAAGATGGCACCGTATTTAAAGAGAATATTTTATTTACTCATCGCGGCTTATCTGGGCCTGCTATATTGCAAATAAGCTCGTTTTGGCGAGCAGGTCAGGCGGTAACGATCAATTTACTGCCTGAACTAGATTTAAAGCAACAGCTAGCTGATTGGCGAGAAACACAAGCGCAAAAGTCGTTGAAAAATAGCCTCGCGACTATCCTACCTAAACGCTTTGTAGAAATACTCCACGACAGTAACGCCATTCCCGATTGTAATATTAATCAACTAACGCATGGCCAAATAGACGCGCTTGCTGATTATATTCATGCGTGGCAAATTAAGCCAAATGGTACTGAGGGTTACAGAACGGCAGAAGTGACTTTAGGCGGTGTTGATACCGACGAGTTGAGTTCAAAGACATTTGAGGCTAAAAAAGCCAAAGGCTTATACTTTATTGGTGAAGTGACCGATGTAACGGGTTGGCTAGGAGGTTATAATTTCCAATACGCGTGGAGCTGTGGATTTGCCGCTGGGCAATACGCGTAAATAGTAGCTCAGAATGTAAACAGGCACTTTCAGAATTAAATAAGCACTAGCTTTTATTAAACAGATACAACTTTAGCTTGCAGTAAGTAAAGAAGTTTTATTATCAATAGAATAGCTGCCGCAACGTACAGTTTTATGTTAATGCTGGAGTGTTGCGGTTTTCAACGCATTAATTTGCTCAGGGTTAAAACCGTTTCGAAGTAGCTCAAAGTCACAATAATCTATGCTCGCCTTTCTTCCTTCGCCAATAACTTTGTAGGTACTGCCGCTTGCTGTTTTTATTAGGTTTGCCTTCGGATTTATTTCAACTAATTTTGAGGTGCATATATAATCACCTTTGCTGAACCTAAAAGATTTATCTTCAACACAGATGCCCCACAAAACTTTACCGATATTATGATCGTCATCTTTAACTGTCACGATTTGCTAATTACAAACTATGGGAAGTCCAGATATATACATATAGCTAAGTATTTTTAAATATTAAAGTTTGCCTTACACTGAGAAATTTCATATTTTAACCGCAGAGAGGGTTTTACTTACCAGTTTAAATAAGCTCATTTCTTATGCTAGTAAAAGTTCAGTGAATTATAACTTTGAAAGGACTCAATGTGTCTGAAATTAAAATAGCTTGGGGACTTGGCGCTGATGGTGTTATGCGTCATATTTCCGAGGTTAATAAAGGAAAAGCCTGTGACTGTATATGCCCATCAGTAAATTGCTCTAGTCCACTTATTGCAAATCAAGGATCCAAAAAAGCACATTATTTTTCACATAAAGCTCACACAGGGTGTAGTGGTGAATCTGCGTTGCATCTTGCGGCAAAACAAGTCTTAGAAGATTCAGCGTCTGAAAACCTACATCTTATTTTACCTGAAATTCATGCTACTTATTCTTCTACAGACATGGCTGGAGAAGTAGTTGAGAAAGCGCTTGTACAAGTGTCGAACTTTCAGATGGTAAAAGCTCAACAAGAAGTTAAACTGAATAATGATCTAATTGCTGATGTTGTAAGTCAATCAACTAAAGGCGAAAGTTTAGCTGTAGAGATTTTTGTTACTAACGCAAAAGATGAAGTCGGGGAGCGTAAGTATAGCGCTGTTGATATCGACGCCATTGAAATTGATTTAAGCGTATTGCCTTGGAACGTAGATCGTAACGAATTAAAAGTGTTTGTATTAAAAACAGCTAATCGAAGATGGCTTCATTGTAGAAAGAAAAGTCAACTAGAAAAAAAATTAAAACTACAAGTCGATAATGAAATTATTGAAATCAATCGGCGCTATCTTGCTAATTTGTACACTATAGCAAAATCACTAAGCACTAATCTTAATATCCCCAACTTCAAGTGGCCCTCTCTTACCGTAAATAAGGAGCTTTCTAATTCTGAGCGATTTATCGTATCCAGAGAACCTAAGGTTACGCATTTTAATGACGATTGGTTACCGCTTAAATATGGTTATAAAGGGACGGCTGTTGTTGAGAAAAAAGTAAATATAGATGTCGTACTTTTTGTAGTAAATAATCTTCGCCAAGTAATGACTCATTCAAGTCCGACTTTACTTATTAGCTACGACGAACAGATGAACATTGATGACTTGCAGTTTAATCTTAGGTGGAAAAACATAGATGCTTGGCGAGAAAAGCTTGAGAAAATAGCTAATGCTGAATTAATTAAAAAAGAACAAGAAATAGTTAATCGAACACAAAAACGCTCTGCTTTTGTTCAAGATTTTAAAAATGCGAACGAAACTGTAAAAATGCAAATTCTGTGTAAAAAACTAGGCTTAAGGCAACCTGAGCAACTTTCAAAGTACGTCTATTGCTGGAATTCGTCTTGGGATGTATGGCGGACCGTTGTGTGGGCTTATAAAATTCATGGCAATAAAGGTTACATAATTGATGCAAACGATATCGCGAGTGATCCTTGGCTGGAGTCTCTATTGGGTTTCTCAGTAGATTATGAAGCTTATGAATCTCGTAGAAAAATGGTTGGTTTTTGGCTAAAAAAACTATTCGAGTTAGGGTATCTAAGAAGAGTTGGGTGGACTAAATATGAAGTTGAAAACAGCCTGTTGAAAAACTTTTCACCTTGGACCTATATAAAGTAACTATGAAATTCGGTACCTAGTTATGTAAGACAGTTAATAAGTTAAGTGATATTGTAGAAATTATTTTCAATAGCTATGGATGGTGATTATGTATATAAATGAACTTGTTGTAGAGAATTTTAGGTGCTTCGGGACAGGAGATGAAAAGTTAAAGCTTCCATTGCAAGTAGGGCTGAATACGCTTGTAGGTGAAAACGATGCTGGGAAAACGGCAATCATTGATGCATTGAGAATGATTTTTGGTACTAGAGATCAAGAAAGTCTTAGACCTATAGCTGAAGACTTTCATTATTCCCCTGAAGGTATTCAGGCCAAAGAATTCTCTATAGAAGCTCTTTTTATAGATTTATCTCTCGCAGAGCAAGCGTATTTTGCTGACTATTTAACTTACCAGCCTGAAATTGAGCATAACCCAGTTGTTTTAAAAATTACGCTAAATGCAGCTCTACGCAACGGAAAAGTAAGAACTACAATTTTTGCAGGTCTTCCAACTTCAGCTCACGGATTAAAGGAACTTGATGCTGATGCGAGAGATAATCTTCGGGCTACTTACCTTAGACCGCTTCGAGATGCGGAAAAGGAAATGGATGCTGGGCGAAACTCACGAATTTCAAAAATATTGAGGAAGCAACCTACAATAGGTCTAGGTGAAAATGAAATTAATTTATCTTCAGTATCTGAAGATAAATTTGGTGAAGTTATTGATAAAATAGGTGTTGTTGGTATTGCTCGCCTAGTAAATCAACTCTTAGAAAGGCAACCTGCAATAGGTGAAACTACAGAAGCCCTTAATACAAAATTTTTGAAGCCACTACAGATGTCAGGAGATAACCTCAGTGCTAAATTAGGTATAGGACCTGATTCAGATGAAGAAGCGCTTAAAAGGCAGATGTTGGAGAAAATAGGTATTTCTTTGGATAATATCGGTGGTAGACGTGGATTAGGTTCAAATAATTTATTGTATATTGCGTGTGAAATGCTTCTTCTTGCAGACTCTAAAGATGAGCCTGCTTTGCTGATTATTGAGGAGCCAGAAGCACATTTGCATCCTCAACGACAACTAAAGTTAATCCAGTATCTCCAAAGTAAAGTGCAAAAACACAAAGAAGAGCATGCTGTTCATTTACAAGTTGTTCTATCAACTCATAGCCCAACATTAGCTTCAAAACTACCAATTAAATGCATGACGATGGTTAACAAAGGTAGGGTGCTACCTTTTAACGCAGCAGGCCTGTTACCAGAAGATGATTGCATTTTTTTAGAGCGCTTTATTGATGCTACAAAATCGAACTTATTTTTCTGCCGAGGGGTAATGATTGTTGAGGGAGACGCAGAGAATTTGTTAGTCCCTTCTATAGCTAAACTTATTGGTAAAGATTTCACAGAAAATGGGGTTTCTATTGTCAATGTTGGGCATACAGGACTTAGCCGGTATGCAAATATATTCTCTGGTACAAAGGATTACCCTAACCCAGGGATTAATGTTTCGTGTTTACATGACTGGGATTTAATCCCTTTTCCGGCTGCTCGTGAACTGAGACTTGATAGTGTCAAAGATAAGTCACAACTCGATTTGCTATGGGAAAGTGCGTATGAAACTGTCAAAGGTGGTGGAACTCCTGATTTTAAAGAGCTAGATGCAGCTTTCCCAAAGAATGTGATTTCTAATTTGGAGGGAAATAAATTCGATGCTGCGAAAATTGAAGCGGCTGAACGTGATTATAAAGGGAATTTTGTTAAAGGTTTTTACTCTGGTCCTTGGACATTGGAGTACTCTTTGGCGTTTCATGGTTTAGCAAAAGAAATGACAGTAGCAGCTTGTTTGGCTAAAGCCGAACACTCGACTGTGTATGATAAATCTAAACAAGCGAAGGTTGTGACAGCTGCTAAAAGTTATTATGAATTCTTAACTGAGCAGTATAAGGATATCGGTGTTTTAGCGGGTAAAGTGTATGAGCTTTTCTTGAGTCCAGTTAGTATATCTGACTACATAGGTGATGAAAACGCCTCATTGATTATGAAGAAAAAGGCTTCAAAAGCTGCTGCTGGTCAGCACCTTGGGATATTACTAGAAGATATAGATGATAAGCTAATGCGTAGTCATGGCTTGGAATATGATCGTATAGCTTACTGGAAGGGAGTGCTTCCGGCTGCATTGGTAGAAGCAATCAATCATGTCACTACTGCCGTGAGACCTTTACCGCTTGAGGGGAATAGTGATGAATAGTGTTCGATCATTGCTAAGCTGTAATCAGAACAAAGATGAACCCCCTTTTTCTGCGGAAGATATTAAATGGGTAGAACTAGTTTTAGGGTTAAAAAAAGGTTTTGATGAGCATCAAATAACTGTTTTGCAAAACCTTGACGAGTTAGATGTTGAGGCATGCCCTGGTAGTGGTAAAACGACGGTGCTTGTAGCGAAATTAGCGCTACTATCACGTTATTGGACGTCTAAGTCACAGGGGATCTGTGTTCTGTCTATGACAAATGCAGCAAGAGAAGAAATTCAGGAGCGGCTAGGGAGCACATTTGAAGGACAAAGGCTTCTTCGTCACCCTCATTTCATAGGGACTATTCACAGCTTTTTTAGTGATTTTTTAGCTAAACCATATTTAAACTCAAAAGGTATCCCATTAGTAAGTATTGATGATGAGCTTTGTCGCTCTCAAAGGCGTAAATTGCTACAAAAAGATTATTACCTCCGCTTAACAGATCATTTTGTTACTGAGCAAGTTAAGAAACGTTTAGATGATATTAAGAGTTCGAAAGCGACTGCGAAAAAACATGTTGAAGCTCAGCAATGGTTAGCTGATCACGAGAAGAAAGATGTATCAGAAAGACGATTGGGCATCCCTATTTATTGGAAGATAGTTGACGAGTCTTATAATACAGTTCGCGTGACTCAAGGGGGAGATAAACCCTTTGAGCTCTCCGCAGATCTAGAGCTGTTACTCAGAAAATGCGTTGAGGAGGTAGTGAATAAGGGGATATTTTGTTTTAGTGATATTTTTGTTTTCTCCAAAGCATTAATGAATACATCTGAAGATGTATATAAAATAATTCGGGCGAGATTTCCTCTTCTGTTTATTGATGAAGCACAAGATACTTCCTCCTCCCAGACTGAAATGCTTCATAAGCTATTTTTATCAGATATACCAGAACTAAACGCTGTAACAAGGCAAAGGTTTGGTGATGCAAATCAAACAATTTATACTTTTGAACCTCCCATGCCATCAGATGGTTTAGACCCATATCCATCATCAAGTATTGCTAGATTGACCTTACCTGTTAGTCATCGATTTGATCAAAGTATTTCATCAATTGCTGCGATCTTTGAGACAAGCCCTTTAGACATTGCAATGCAGGGAGTAAGAGCCGATTCAAATGGAGGTTGTAATCATTGTGTATTGGTTTTTAGTGAAGAGACTAGAAACTTAGTTATTCCAGCTTTTGCAGAGCTCCTATCAAAGGAGCTAACCTCTTTTGAGCTTGAGTCTGCAAATGTGAAGGTTTGTTCCCATATACATAAAGAGAGAGATGGAGCTCCTTCAACAGAAGAGTTTGCACGAACTATTAGGGATTATTACATGCCATATATTGCTGATAAGATGACAAAAGAGCACCAGCAGCATCGCTATTTAATTGATTACCTAAATCATGGCAGATATCTTATTAGGGATACCAAGAGCCTATTTGTTGGTATGGAAAAGTTTGCCGAAGGAGTATTGAGAGCTTGTTTTTTAATCACTAGTGACAGTCTCGATGATACTAAAGGCACAAGTTTTTCAAAAATAAAGTCACTGGCAAATAAACATAGTGCCATTAAGCGTGAAGTTGGAGACCCTTTGTCAGCAGCTTACACCCAAGTTGTTCTAAAGTCTTTGACTAACCAAAATAAAGTGGATGAATATAACTGGAAAGCTTTAACTGCAATTGTCCTCGAGGTGATTAGCAGCCTTACTGATAGATCTGATATTGACTCATCTAAAGTCAAGTTTATTGATTGGCATGGAGTCGATCTTCCTGATGGTCACCTCGAAGAAGGTGCAAGTGAAAGAAATAATTTATATAGGCATAAATTCAATGATAGTGAGGACACTATTGATCTTAGGCTTGGTACTATCCATTCAGTCAAAGGACAGACACATACAGCAACGCTGTTGCTTGAAAGTACAAATCGGGGACCGATACTTGGTCAATTGAAGCCTTATCTTCTTGGGGAGCAGCGAGCTAATGAAGCGACTGGCCCTAAAAAAAATTGGCTAAATACGCTATATGTTGGATTAACTCGACCCACTCACCTTATTTGTTTGGCTATTCCTGAATCCCATAAAAAAAATGCCACAAGCAACATAGATTGGACAAGCGAGGATTTTGAAAAATTAAAGGCTAACGGTTGGAAAGTAGCTAGGGTTAATGAAAAGCTCCAGTTGGACTTTATTTAGGTGCTCTACAGGCAAACATTATTGTCGCTGCACATAGTGATTCAGTTTTTGCATGGTTTTTCTTTTTCAAGTAACGCTCTGATGACTTCTTCATGACGCTCTTGACTCTTGAAAGATATTGGTAGAGTGTTTCAAAAATGACTTATTTAAGTTCTGATGCATCCTTATTACCACGCAATATGTCAGCGGCGTTGAACAAATGTCTTTCTAACTAGGATAAGGTTTATGGTATATTTTTACTTATTAAAATGTGAATTGATATATTCTAAAAGTTCATAACCGGTTAACGTGACTGATGAGGTTCCTGTTCTTCTCATAAACTCAGTTGGTTCGCTATGAAATACTCCATTTTTGTCTTTACTTGGTAATAGCACCGGCTTTGGCGCTTTTTTACAGTCGACAACAATGATTATTTTTTTTTCTATTTCAACAGATGAATACTCCAACCATTTGTTATTTCTTTCACCTAAAAAGTTTGCAACGATTTGAGATAAACGCTTTATGTAAGCTTCGGCTTTTATTTCACCGATGTGCTGCATTTCCTTTTCAACACCACTGATTCTGCTGTCATCATTTACACCAATCAATAAAGTGCCACCATCAGTGTTTAAAAAAGTTGCAATATTTTTCGCTATTTTATACTGCTCTTCTTTGCATCTCTTTTTGTATTCTTTATCATTTTTTTCATAAGAAAGACCTAAATCATCAACATTTACGAAAAAGGATTGTTTGAATTCGATCCTCTGAGTTTCATTTATTTTAATGAGTTGCTTAATTCTGTTTACTTCATCTAAAGTTGAAAGTTCATAAATAAGACTGTCTGTTTGGCTTTCAACTTCTTTATAAAGAGCAGGTTTTTCAAGTAAATTATTTTTAAATTTGGCAAGTTGCTCTCTTGCAACATCTAACTTTCTGGCCAAGTTTATTATTCTATTTTGTTCATTCTCAGCTGGAATAAATATTGTTAAACTCTCAAGGTCCTTTTTATTTAGCATTGGCATGGTTGTACCACGAGGAAGGTGAGATAGCGTGAGCTTACCTAGTTCTGATTCAAAAAATAATTTTACGTACTCGCTTGAAACTATATTTTCATCAAACTGAATTTCAAAAAAATTTAATTTGTTTCTGGTGCCTATTTCATCGTGTTCAATGCACTGTTTTGTGCCTTTAGCTATCTTACTTAACACTATGGTATTTGAACGAGGGCTATTGGAAGGAGAGTTAATTGATTTTACTGCACAGTTTTCATGGTTAGAGGAAAAAGAGTACTTTTTAAAAGCTTGATGGTGTGCATTGAGTTCATTTATTCGTCTTAAAACAGGTGAATTATCAACATAGCCCTTTACGTTAAGGTTGTAATCATTTTCACGAATTTCTTCTATGTAAACTAATTTTGAATAACTTCCATCTGTGACGTAGGAAAAGTACGCATTAGTAATTTTTTGGATATCTTCTGGGCGTAAACGATTTGCGTATCGAACTTCACTATAGTCATGTGAAGCATCGACAAATAAAACTTTTTGTTTGTTAGCATCAGGTTTATTTTTGTTAAGAACTAAAATGGCAGTAGGTATACCTGTGCCATAAAACAGCCCCTGAGGCAGAGCAATGACGGCTTCTATTAAGTCGTTTTCTATAATTCCCGCTCGAATTTGTTTTTCATCACCATTACGAAAAAGAGCGCCAAAAGGAATAATCGAGACTACTTTCCCATGATCTTTACAGGTCGCTAGCATGTGCTGTAAAAACATTAAATCCGCTTTTCTAGTTCCCGTATTTACTGCACCATATTTAAACCTTTCGGGGAATTTAAAATCGAGGTTTAAATTTTGATCTCTAGTACCAAAGTTGCTGGAAAAAGGAGGGTTTGAAATCACTCTGTCGAATTGGGTAAGTGTTCCATCGCTATTGATATGTCTTGGGTTTTCTAATGTATCTTCGTTTGTAATGTTACTTAGCTGAGCCCCAGAAAATAGGAGGTTCATTTTAGCAATTGACCACGTCGTACCTTTTATTTCTTGCCCATAAAGCTCTACATTTGAATTAACCCCAATACTATTACCTATATACTTTTCTGCCCCGATGAGCATACCGGCAGAACCACAACATGGGTCATAAACAGTGCTGCCATTTTGTGGATTTGCAAGTTCAACCATTAACTGAACTATCGCTCTTGGGGTATGAAATTCTCCGGATTTACTTCTAGCATTTTCTGCAAAATAGCCAAGTAATGATTCAAAAGCCTCACCTAAAACGTCTGAGTTTTCTAGGCTATTATCAGCTAGATTAATTTGGTTAAAGTGAGTGAAAAATTCGCGAAGTTGATTATCTGTTAATATTCTTTTACCTACTTTACGATTAAAGTCGATGTGCTCCAATATGTCTTGTAGTGAGCTATTACCTTGCTCTAGCCTGCTAAGCGCTTCATTTAAGAAGTTACCAACATTTTTATGGGCTTGTTTGACTAAATACTCCCAACGGGAGGTGGGAGGTACATAAAAAGTATTTTTGTACCACATTTTATTTTCGGCAATGTTTTTAGCTTCTTCTTTGCTTTTACCTTTTTCAAGTTGAGTATTGATAACTTCTTCGCGACGTTCTTCAAATGTATCGGAACAGCGCTTTAAAAACAGCATGCCGAAGATATACTCTTTTATCTCGGAAGCATCTATCGTGCCTCGCATTATATCCGCAGCTTTAATTAGATGATTTTCCAGTTCAGTTTGAGTTATCTTCATGTATCAGCCTTCAAAAACTCTTCGTTGATTTTATCAGGCGTAATACCTGTTCATCTCTACTGCCGATGTTATATCTCAGCAAAAACTGTTGTTAATTTGGGAGTAAATAACATCCTTATTCTGCAGATTTTATTGGTGGAGGACTCTTTTTTATTCTACCTGCTTTTCCCCCAACTTTAGATATGTTGCACCAATTGAATTGTTGATAATTCGTCTGCCATTACTTTCTCTAAAAATGAACAGGTACAGGATATGAGAAAATTGAGGAGATAACAAGAAGTCAGTAAACAAGCATTGTTTGATGATTTAAAAAGTATCATTGGTTATCACTAATTATCATAAAACTATCAGTTTTTCTTTTTTCATAATTTCATATGATTTAGACAGACAACCAATGAGGAGAAAATAATGTCTAATCAAAATAGTAATCACAAAGCGAATCAAGCA
>NZ_JASDDE010000068.1:0-20638 GCF_030407565.1 Pseudoalteromonas sp. APC 3694 | reverse complement strand
CGTTGTGAAGTTTTTTCTTTTTATATGAGATCTTGTGCTTTGGAAAGCGTTGCAAGCGACCTTTAGTAAAAGCATTCTTGAGCGCTAATTCCAGGTCGCGGGCAACTTGTTGAGCTGCCGCAGAATCGAACGCTTTGATCCAGTTAAACTCTTCGAACGTCTTGATATCTTTAAGTAGTGAGGCCATGTCTTTGTAAAACAAAAACGTTTTATCGTGCTCGTATCGACGCATGTTCTCAGACAACAATAAGTTCCAAATGCCACGCGCTGTCGCGCCAAACTCAACGAGTTTAGCTTCTTGCTCTGGCGTAGGATTTAGCCTGTAGTTGTATCTAAGCGTCTTTTTCATATACTGTATAGACTACTGTATGGAAATGAGTTGTCAAGATGGAATATGAAACTAAGTCTCACTGTAAATATTTAATAGCGCTACATTTAATCCTTGTGGTTAAATATAGAAAACAATTGTTAAAAGGTGATGTAGGTGATTTTGTAAAACAAAAAATCACTGAAATTGCAGAGCGCTCAGAATTTAATATCGAAGAGATGGAGGTGGACAAAGATCATATAGACATATTGCTAACGATTTCTCCCAATATCAGCGTTGCGAGTTACGTTAGGAGAATTAAACAATCTACAACGCAAAGTCTATGGTCGAGATTTAAATGGTTTAAAAGCAATTCTGGGTTAAAAAGACAGTTTGGTCTGACGGATATTTTGTTTGCTCTGTTGGAAATGCGGCTGCTGATACAATTCGAAAATACATTCAAGAGCAGGGCTAACTATTCCGATTCATCCCATCGACGACGCTTCGCGTCGAACAATGGGTTTTCTCGGAAAATTTCGATAAATAAGGTATGGCCCATTTATTAAAATGAATTACAAAGCAATATAGATCGTTGATAACTCAAAATTCGACTTGCTTAAATATTAGGAGAGAGTTTTGGAAGTGTCTAATTTAAAAATAATTTTGATACTAAAGTATGTGCTACAACAACATAACGCATTTGTAGCACTCAAGTATACTAAGCACTTTTACTTAACGGTGTTCCACTGTGAAACTTAAAGTCTTCGTCATCAGATAAAATTAACTGTGATTCTATTTCAGCAAATTCTTTTACCCGCTCGGTAATATCAAAATCAGCAATGTCTTGAGCAAGGGTTAAATAATCTTGGTAATGACGTGCCTCAGAGCGCAGCAATGAAATATAAAAATCCCCTAAGCGTTTATCTACATGCGGGGCAAGCTTGGCAAAGCGTTCACACGAGCGAGCTTCTATGTAAGCACCTACAATAAGCTTATCAACTAAGGCATTAGGCTCAAACGTTTTAACATTGCGTAGCATGCCTTTGGCATAACGACATGGCGTTATACTTTTATATTCAACACCGTATTCATCCATAATTTCGAGGACTTGATAGAAATGATGCAGCTCTTCTTTTATCAGCATTACCATTTTATCAATTAAATCTTGGCCATAAGGCGAGTTAGATTTAGGGATAATGGATTTAGTGAGTTTATTTTTAGCCGCTAAATCACGCCAATTTCCCTCACGTTTATAAATAAGCGTTTCAAACGGTTTAAGCCATTCAAGCAGTGCATCACTGCTGTCTTTATCTACCGCATACTTACGAATTAAAAACATGGCACTTTGCGCCGCTTTTAATTCACATATTAAGTGATCAATTAATATGATGGGTAAGTTTTCTTTTTTGATTGCTTGTTCAACCCACTCATCGGGAGTACTGCATAATAAAAAATTGTTAATTGGCTCTAAAAGCTGGCTATGTGGCACGCTGACTACTCATTGCTAAAAATTGCGATTATGGCATTTTAACATGAAATATTACTCTGAATAAAATAAACACTCACCCTTATTGCAAGCATGTGGATAACTTGACTTTGTATACTTACTGAACCATAACTAAATGGACTGTATAAAAACAAACCAATTATAACCAAACAGTAATATATCCTTTTATGGAGAGCACGCAATGATACTAAATCACCTATGGGGCTTATACGCCCACCCACTCGAAGAATGGCAAACAATTGATAACCGTCACGAAAGCTTAACCTATAGCTTATCGCACATTTTGCTTATCGCTTTATTTCCCTCAGCAATGGGGTACTACTCATCGGTTTACTTAGGCTGGAGTATAGGTACAGGTAATCCAGTATTTTTAACCCATGAAAGCGCACTGATGATTGGCGCAGCCATGTATGTCGCTTTAATTGTCGGTGTATTTGCACTGGCCTATTTAGCCCATTGGATGGCGGTTACTTTTGGTGCTAAACCGACTTTTACCCAAACAATTGAGCTGGCAGCGTATACCGCAACACCGGTGTTTATGTCGGCATTGGCAGCTTTTTGGCCTGAGTTGTGGTTTGTGGTGTGTGTTGGATTAGTGGCCCTGGCCTACTCAGTTTATTTACTGTATACCGGCGTGCCAATTTTGATGCACATTCCGCAGGAGCGCGGCTTTATTTATGCAAGCTCTGTTGTTACATGCGGGTTAATTTTACTGGTTATTATATTAGCGCTTACCGCTATGCTATGGACCAACGGCATTATCAGCCCCATGTTTACTTAAATATTCCTTTATCATAGACGCAAAAAAGGAGCTTAACAGCTCCTTTTTTTATTAGCCTTAAAATACTATCAGGCTAACATTACATTATTAATCAGATTCGTTTTCATCTTGATTATGTATTTCTAAACTAGATGACATCGCGTTTTCACGGATGCTTTTAGCTGAATCGTTGCGCAGCTTATCTATACGATTTAGATAGTCTTGATCAATGTCGCCAGTAATGTATTGTCCGTCAAACACTGATGTTTCAAACTTAGTGATCTCTGGGTTTTCTTGGCTAACGGCAGCAATTAAATCGCTTAACGATTGAAAGATTAAACCATCAGAGCTAATGCTTTGGTTAATATCTTCTACTTCACGGCCGTGTGCAATAAGTTCTGCCGCAGATGGCATATCTATACCGTATACATTTGGAAAGCGTATTTCAGGTGCTGCTGATGCAAAGTAAACATTTTTAGCGCCTGACTCGCGTGCCATCTCTACAATTTGTGCTGAGGTGGTACCACGTACAATTGAGTCATCAACAAGTAGGACATTTTTACCTTTAAACTCACGGTCAATCGCATTGAGTTTTTGGCGAACTGATTTTTTACGTAGCTCTTGACCTGGCATAATAAACGTACGGCCAATGTAGCGATTTTTAACAAATCCTTGGCGGTAAGGTAAATCAAGTACCCGTGCCATTTCTAAAGCGATATCACATGAAGTTTCTGGGATAGGAATCACGACATCAATGTCTTTATCTGCCCACTCACGTGCTACTTTCTCGCCGAGTTTAGTCCCCATATTTACACGTGCTGCATAAACCGACATGCGGTCAATGGTTGAATCCGGGCGCGCAAAATAAACAAATTCAAAAATACATGGTGAGTAAGACACTTTATCTGCACAGGTAAAAGAATGAAACTCGCCTTTTTCAGTCACGTAAATAGCTTCGCCTGGGGCAACGTCACGAATAAACTCAAAGCCATCTGGCTTTAACGCCACACTTTCTGATGCAAACATATATTCAGTACCGGCAGCAGATTCACGTTTACCAAATACTAAAGGACGAATACCATTTGGATCGCGAAACGCCACAATACCATGACCGATAATCATGGCGATAGTCGCATAACCACCCGTCACTTTATTGTTAACTTCAGTAACCGCTGTAAAAATATCTTCAGGGTCTAATTTTAGTTTTTCTGGCTTACTTAGCTCATGCGCCATGATGTTAAGCAAAATCTCAGAATCAGAGGTCGTATTAACATGGCGACGTGCCTCTGAAAATAACTGCTCTTTTAACGACTCGGCATTGGTTAAGTTACCATTATGCGCAAGCGCTATACCAAATGGAGAGTTTACATAAAACGGCTGAGCCTCTGACGAACTTGAAGAACCCGCTGTTGGGTAACGCACATGGCCAATGCCAATATTGCCTTGCAAACGTTTCATATGACGAGTGTGAAATACATCTTTCACTAGGCCATTTGCTTTGCGCAAGCTAAATGTATTGTTCTCAATAGTTATGATACCCGCAGCATCTTGGCCACGGTGTTGCAAAACGGTTAAGCCATCATAAATCGCCTGATTAACTGGCGATGTTCCGACTATTCCAACGATACCACACATGTAATTTATCCTCGCCGATTAACGGTTTACTGAATTTAAAAAGCTCGAGTTGTTTTCTAGGTACGAAAAGAACCATTCAACTATAAAGCCAAATTCTGGAATCAAAATAGAGTTGCCCCACCAATGCGTATTAGGCGCACCAGTAAAAGCATCAAGAAAGAAGAGTAACGCGCTCACGACCAACACGCCTCGAAGAGCACCAAACACCACACCAAAAACACGGTCTGTGCCGGATAATCCGGTTCGCTGTACAAGCTCACCTAAAATATAGTTTAGTAAACCGCCTAACAATAGCGTCGCAAAGAATAATATGGCAATGGCCGCCGCATTTCTTAAAAGGGGTTCAGAAATGGATGTTAGGAAGGAAGCTAAATATTGATAAAATAAGCTGGAGATGATGAAAGCCCCTGCCCATACCGCTAATGACATAGCTTCTTTAACAAAGCCGCGTATTAAACCGATGATGGTAGAGAGTGCAATAATGCCAATAATGGCGTAATCAACCCAGATCATAAGAACCAATTAGTCGCTAATTTTGGGCGCATTCTATACCTAAACCTCCTTGTGATGCAAGTTTAAGCGTGAGATTACAGGTGAGTAAACACACACCATTATTAGATTAAAAATAGCGCAGTCTCACCGTTATAAAAATAACAAATATTTTGTTTCTAGCACGTATATTCTGCTATTTATGTGTGGGCATTGATAAGTAAAGGTAGCGAGCTAAAAATGGAGTAAGGGTCTATTTAAGCGTATCAAAAATATAACGAGGTAAGTGTGTAATATCTCACGAAAAACACACTCCCTTTTTATTGAGTTTATTTGGTCACTTCAAATTGAGTAACTTTACCGTTTAGTTTAGTTAGGTCTTTCAGCGCGGGAAGTTGAGACTGCAGCTCATTTTTATTTAATGACGGCCCTACAAATACTTTAGTTAAAGTACCATTTGGCGTTTTAATTGGCCTAGTAAAGCTTTTAAAACCTTTCGTTTTTAGCTTTGCCTGCAACGCTTTTACATTTGCCGCATGAGAAAAACTACCAAGCTGAATGACATACGCCATACTTGTTAAGTTTTCATTAGTATTACGCGTAGCGTTATTTTGCCCGGTAGTTACTGTGCCTTGCTTTGTATCGGCTATGACCGCTTCAACCATTGCTGGCTGTGCAGTAACGTCAGTTTCAGCAGAGCTGTTTTGTTGCTCAAATGCGGCATCATCAGGCTGAATATCTTCAACTTCATTCTCTTTTAATGGCTGTGCATTTGCCACTTTTTGATCGATTGATTCTTGCAAATCAATGGTCTTGAACTCAGAGCGTTCTGGAATCGCTTTAAAGCCTTCTTTATAGTGCACTTTTTCACCATCGAGTATATTGGGAATAAACACAATTGCTGCAATCACCACAATACTTGTTCCGACTAAGCGATTAATAAAACCTGAGTTCACCGACATCCTCTCTATTTTTTAAAGTAATGAATAGCGCCAGCCACGGTAAAAAATGAACCAAATACAATTAATAGTGTGTTACTTGGCTGGTTTGGCAAGATAGCATCCAATGCTGCCTCTACGCTATTATAACCCTGTTTAAAATAACTATTAGGAATGCTTAAAAGTGCCTGATGTAAATTAGCAGCGCTATCGCCGCGTGGGCCCTCTAAGCACGCAAATGACCATTCATCTACTACATCACTAACTTCTTTAAGCACACCAACCTTATCTTTATCAGCAAGCATAGCGGCTAATGCATGAATTTTAAAGCCTTTATCTTTATAGCTTGCTAATTTAGTCGCTAAATAGCGAGCTGATTCAGGGTTATGTGCTACATCGGTATACACTAATGGCTCTGCACTTAGTTGTTGAAAACGTCCCTCAACGACTAAGCTCGCTAAACACTGAGTAATCACCTCATCGCTCGGTAATAAGTTTAATACCGATAGAGCGGTTAATGCCGTGGCTACATTTTGACATGGAATTGCTGGTTTAGGTAACTCAAGATTATGCTCTTTAAATTGCCAACTAAAACTCTGCGCGTGCTCTTTAAAAATAAAGTCGCTGCCAGATAACACCATATTAGCGTTAATTTCTTTACCATAATCGGTCATTGTATGTGGAATATTTAAATCCCCAATAATTGCCGGAGTACTCTCTCTAAAAATTCCCGCCTTGTCATAAGCCACCAGCTCACGCGTGTCACCTAAGTATTCTTTATGATCTAAGTCGATGGTGGTGATGATGCTGGCATAGGGGGTAACAATATTGGTCGCGTCAAAACGCCCGCCTAAACCTACCTCTAACAGCACGTAATCAACCTCTAAACGCTTGAATATTGCTAACGCGCCTAAGGTGCCATATTCAAAATATGTCAGTGGGGTGTCACTACGACCTTGTTCTAATAAATTAAACGCATCGACATGGTATTGATCGTCAAGCTCTGCGCCATCAACGCGTACGCGCTCATTGTAACGAATTAAATGCGGAGAAGCATAAGTACCAACACGATAACCTTGGGCTAATAACAGTGACTCTAAACAACGTGCTGTTGTGCCTTTGCCATTGGTGCCTGCAATAAGAATGATTTTACTTGAGGAGGTTAAAAGCCCAATGTTGTTAGCAACACGAGCAACGCGTTCTAAACCCATTTCTATATTAGCAGGGTGAACACTCTCTAAATAACAAAGCCAATCATCAAGGCTTGATGATTGGCTAGGAATTGTTTTTGTCATAGCATGTAATCAGTAAAGCTGAAATTTACGCTACTCTATGCTCTTGTTCCGTAGAAGGCAAGTTCATAAATTTTGCTAAGATACGTGCTAGCGTATCACGCATTTCTCGACGGTCTATAATCATGTCGATTGCGCCATGTTCTAACAAGAATTCACTGCGTTGGAAACCCTCTGGTAGCGTTTCGCGAACAGTTTGTTCAATAACACGCGGACCGGCAAAACCAATCAAAGCTTTAGGCTCTGCAACGTTAATATCACCAAGCATTGCCAATGATGCTGATACACCACCCATTGTTGGATCTGTCATTACCGAGATGAACGGTAGGCCTTTTTCAGTCATTTTAGCCAGTGCCGCACTGGTTTTAGCCATTTGCATAAGTGACATAAGGGCTTCTTGCATACGTGCACCGCCCGATGCAGAAAAACAAATCAGCGGCATATTATGCTCTAAACATTGGTCAACCGCGTCAACAAAACGGGCACCTACAACCGATGCCATTGAGCCACCCATAAATGAGAATTCAAATGCAACAGCAGCAACCGGAATCCCTTTTAGGTTCCCTTTCATTGCGACAAGCGCGTCTTTTTCACCGCTTGACTTTTGAGCTGCATTGATACGATCTGAGTATTTTTTTGAGTCTCTAAATTTAAGCACATCTTTAGGCTCGTGTTGGGCACCTAATTCGTGGCGGTCACCGTCATCTAAAAACTGTTCAAGACGTTTACGACCACTAACACGCATATGATGATCGCATTTAGGGCATACGTTCAGTGATTTTTCTAATTCTGCTTTATATAAAATTGAATCACATGACGTACATTTAGCCCATACACCTTCTGGAATTTCTTTACGACCTGAAGATTTAGTCGTTTTTGGTAAGATTTTTTCTAGCCAACTCATTTGCAACTCTCTTAATGCTGTTCTGTGTCGCGAGTCTACATGTTAACCATGCAAACAAATTTTTCCAATTAAAACATGAATTACGCTATCACGGTATAAAAAACTGGTCTTAGTAGTTAGCCCTACGAATAATAGCGTATAAAAATCATCACCTGATTACCTTTTAAATATCGGTATCGGCTAAAAACAAAGGCCCCAACGGCGTTCTAGGAATATTAAAGTGTTCTGGGTAATCAACATCTACTAAATATAAACCCGCCGCTTTTGCTGTGGCGCTCGCTTTGGCCCGCTCTTTAACATCTAACAGCTCTTTTAACCAAATTGGTTCATGTTTATGTAAACCGATATCCATTAAACACCCGGTAATATTACGTACCATATGATGCAAAAACGCATTGGCTTTAATATCAATAATGACATAAGCACCTTGGCGCTGTACCGATAAATGATGAATCGTTCGCGTTGCCGTATTAGCTTGGCAGTGCAGCGCTCTAAACGAGGTGAAATCGTGCTCACCTAATAAATATTGGCAAGCCTGCTGCATTTTCACTTCATCTAAAGGATGATGAAAATGGGTAACACCTTCATTTAATACCGCACCACGAAACGCATAATTGTAAATAACATAACGATAACGACGAGCAGTTGCACTAAAGCGGGCATGAAAGTCTTCTGCCACAGGTTGTGCAAAACGAATAGCAATATCTTTGGGTAATAAGGTGTTCATACCTAATGTAAAGGCCACCATTTCACGCTCAGCATGTGTATCAAAATGCACTACTTGTCCAGTGCCATGTACACCGGCATCGGTACGCCCTGCACATACAATTTCAACTGGATGATTACAAATGCGCGACAACGCTTTTTCTACTTCTTGTTGTACACTATTTACGTGTGATTGACGCTGCCAACCACTGTAACGTGCGCCATTGTATTCTACTCCAAGTGCTACTCGCATAATTACTGCTTTACCTACTGTGCTAATCGACGCTGCATTTTATGCTATATGGCGCCCCAATAAAAGCAGCGAACTAAGGTTCCTAACTATGCAATACAAAAAACCCGCTATTAGCATCACTAATAACGGGTTTTCATATCAACCATACCTTACAGGAGCTTGGTTATTAATTTTTAAGTTTAGCCTTTAAGCTTTTCGCTTCTTCTTGCACATCATCTGGGCCATTATTAATGATCTCATCCAGGATTTTAACTGCTGAGTCTGCATCATCAATCTCAATATAGGCATGTGCAAGATCAAGCTTAGCTGAGTAACCCCCGCTTTGGGTATCAACATCCATAGGGTTATCACCAGCCAGAAGTGAATCATACTCACCTAAACCAACATCCATATCGACGTCTGTGTAAGGTTCGTGATCTAAATCAGCTTCATCGCTTTGCTCTAATAATGCATCAATATCAACAAAGTCATCCTGCGCTAATGGCTCAGTAACCTCAGGTTGCTCAATAGGCTCTTGCAACGAGGATGCGCTTTCGTCAGCTAAGTCTTCACTTAGTAAGCTATTAAAATCAACATCAAACTCACTGCTGTCACTTAAATCAACATTTTCAGGTTCTGCCAGTTCATTAAGCAAGGCATCAAAATCAGTTTGTGTTAAATCAGCCATGAACTCATCGTCAAGCTCATCATCTGAAATCATGTCTGATTCTGGCGATACTGGGCTTTGCGTTAAATCAGCTTCACGGTCAGCGTTCGTTTGCTCGTCAGTAAACTCTGATGATTCAGCTAAAGCATCAAGTTGATCATCGTCAAAATCATCATTAGAGCTAACAGCTTGCTCATCTGCAGCTTGTTCAGTCAGATCTGCAGACTCTGAAATATCATTATCTAAAGCTTGCTCTATATCTAACTCTGAAAACTCATTGTTAAGTAACAGCTCATCATCAAAGTCATCTTCTAGGCTATCGAGATCGTTACCTGCGGATAGTGCATTAGCAAGATCTTGCTCTGCTTGGCTGGGTGACATGCCTGTGGCATCACCATCTAAATTATCACCTTGTAGCTCTTGTGGTGTTAGTGATTGATGCTCTTCATCAGATAAAGGCAACTCATCATCAAGCTCTAACTCAGGATACTCCTCAAGTTCTTCACTTGGGGTGATTATTTCAGGCTCATATAGCTCATCGTCATCTGTCGATAAATCATTGTTTTGGATATCGCCAGCAAGCGGATCATCACCTAAATCAATTTCATCTTCATCAAGATCATCGTCTAAGTCATCCATTGACCAATCAGGTACTTGTTCATCCTCATCGCCTGTTTGCTCAAGCTCACTTAAAAGATCATCGACACTTTTGAAGTTTTCATCGTTGTATTCGTCAGGCGCATCTTCTGGGTCGAGTAAAGTAGAAGACGTATCGGTAAAATCATCTTCTGATCCAACATCAAGCTCTGCTTCAAGTTCTGGCTCAGCTGCAACTTCTGGCTCTGCTGCAACTTCTGGCTCTGCTGCAACTTCTGGCTCTGCTTCAAGTTCTGGCTCTGCTTCTGGTTCTGTTTCAGATTGCTCATCTAAGCCATCAACTGACCAATCAGGTGCTTCTACATAATCATCACTTGTTTGTTCTAACTCGCTCAGTAGCTCATCAACGCTATCGAGGTTTTCATCGTTATACTCATCAAGCGCGTCTTCTGGATCAAGTAAATTAGAAGACGTATCGGTAAAATCATCTTCTGATTCAACATCAAGTTCAGGCTGATCTTTAAGCTCAGACTCTGATTCAAGTTCAGGCTCTGCTGCAACTTCTGGCTCAGCTGCAACTTCAGGCTCAGCTGCAATTTCAGGTTCGGCTTCAATTTCTGGCTCAGCTGCAACTTCAGGCTCATCTGCAATTTCAGGTTCGGCTTCAAGTTCAGGCTCTGCTGCAATTTCTGGCTCAGCCTCGATTTCGGGCTCTGCTTCAAGTTCAGACTCTGCTTCAAGTTCAGGCTCTGCTTCAAGTTCTGGCTCTGCTGCAACCTCTGGCTCAGCAAAAGATGAAGCGATAGATTCTACATCTTCACTATTTAACTCTTCTTGCGCGTCAGTTAAATCTTCAATTGAGTCCGCCAATGCATGATCTATTTCAGAATCATGAACATCACTTTCTGGTTGCTCAGTATCTAGTACATCGTCACTATCTATTTCGTCTTCATCAACTAGGCTATCGATATCAGGCTCTTCAGTTTGAGCTTCAGTAGCTGGTTGCTCAGCATCGAGCAAGTCGTCAATATCAAACTCGTCGCCCTCTTCAACTAAGCTGTCGATATCTGGCTCTTCACTTTGCTCTTCAGTAGCTGGTTGCTCAGCATCGAGCAAGTCGTCAATATCAAACTCGTCGCCCTCTTCAACTAAGCTGTCGATATCTGGCTCTTCGCTCTGATCTTCAGTAGATGGTTGCTCAGCATCGAGCAAGTCATCAATATCAAACTCGTCATCTTCATCAACTAAGCTGTCGATATCTGGCTCTTCGCTCTGGTCTTCAGTAGCCGGTTGCTCTGCATCGAGTAAATCGTCAATATCAAATTCGTCATCGTCTGCTGATGTGTCAGTTGCCTGCTCATTATTTTCATCGAGTAAATCATCAATGTCGAAGTCTTCGCCCTCTTCGGCGAGCTCTTCACTGAGTGCAGCCATATCATCATTCGATTCACCTTGGGGTTCATCTGGTAATGAATCGTCATCTTCTTCATCAAACAGGCTATCTAAATCATCCGCACTTAAAATATCATCCGATTCGTCAAGATTAATTGTATCGCCCGTGTCATCTTCATTTGAGTTATCAAAGTCTTGTTGCATGAAAACATCAAGTTCATCGTCTTCGGTATTTTCGTCTTCAAAAACAACATCATCACTGAGTAGGCTTTCTAACTCATCTTGATCTAGAAGACTGTCGTCATCGAGATCATCGTTTAAATCAACATCATCATCGAGTAACACGTCATCCATGTTATCGTCTAGTTGCACACTTATATCATCAAGTGGATCGGGGGCTGGCGCTTCATCAAGAGTGGACTCTGGCACTTCATCTATCGGATCAGTAAACGCTGGAGCTTGAGGAATAAACTCATCATCGTCACTTTCAGGCTCTTGATTATTACTTCGCTTACGCAACCACATAACAACGGCAAAAATGATCAATAAAGCCGGAATGGTCATTAATAAAATCAGCACTAAAGGATTCGAAAGTAGCGCGGCAAAGCTAAATTCACTCTCTTGCTCTACCTCTTTTAATTTTTGCTGCGCAATAATCTCGTTTTGCTTAACGATTAATTCTTTTAACTGTTGTTGAATTTCACTATCTTGGCCTAGTTGTAAACGAACGTTTTCTAACTCGTTTGAAATACCTGCCAGCTGTTTTTTAAGGTTGTTGTTTTCAACTAAAATCTCTTCTACGTTGCTAACTGAACTTTTAAACTGCTGCTGAAGCTCAACTAATTTATTACCTTGATCTGTTTTAATCGCTTTTAATTCTTGTTGTAATTCTTTTTTGGCTTCATCAACGTCTGCTTTGCGGGCTTGGGTTACTTGTGTTTGTGCTGAATTGATCTCTGCTTGAGTGAGTGTGCCATTTTTCTTTTTTTCCCACAGTTCATCGTCTTGCTCAGAACGTTGCTTAGCTAATTGCGGGTTTACTCGTCTAATTTCTGCCAAAGTAGGTATTTTTAAATACGAACCGCTTCGCATATGATTTAAATTTTGTTCTAAAAATGAGTTGGGGTTTTTGTTATACAAGGCTTGCATAACTTGGTAAATGCTGACTGAGTTATCAGGACGAACCTTAACGGCAATGCGCCAAAGTGTATCGGTTGGTTTTATTGGCCCAATAGAACGCCCCTGTGCGCCGTAATCTGCGCCTTTAGGCCCTCTTAATTGAGTACTGTCTTGAGAGTAAACAGTCGTTACCATCAGTGCAGACGCTAATATAATAAGTGAAACGAAACCGCGCATGCTGATCCTTTAATGTTTAAATGTTAACACAGCGCTTTCAATTGGCGCTTAAACATTGATTATTCTTGCCGTTGTTAACCACGTGGCTAACGCACATTTTTATTACAATCTATTTTTATTGCAAGCTCTATTCCAGTTACAAACTATAAACCAGTTAAGCCATAATATCCATCGCAACGCATTGAAAATAAATACCTTAAACATCAAGATAAAAATATTTTTATGTTGTTTATCAAAGTGTTTACACTACTGTTGTTTATAAGTGGCAAAAAAATGGCAATTTAAGCACAAAAAAACGGCAAGCCACTTTGGTTTGCCGTTTATTGGAAAATCACTGTATTCTGGCTAATTACATATAATTAGCAATCAGTTCTTCTGCTATTTGCACACTGTTGGTTGCAGCCCCTTTACGGGTGTTATCACTTACTACCCACATATTTAATCCATGTGGGTGTGAAATATCGGCACGTAAACGGCCAATGTAAACAGTGTCGTTACCACTAGCATCCGACACAGCCGTTGGGTAGTCGCCAGCATCATCAATTAGCTCAACACCTGGCGCATCACTCAATAGTTGCTTTACATGCTCAAAATCATAAGGCATGCGCGTTTCTATATTAATTGACTCAGAGTGACCAAAAAACACCGGTACGCGAACACAGGTTGGATTTACCGCAATGCTGGTGTCGCCTAAAATCTTATGCGTTTCGTTTACCATTTTCATTTCTTCGCGTGTATAGCCATTGTCTTCAAAGCTATCGATTTGCGGAATAACATTAAACGCAATTTGCTTAGGAAAAATGTCGTTTTCCATTGGGCGTGCATTCATTAAGTTAGCTGTTTGTTTTGCCAGTTCATCAACCGCTTCTTTGCCTGCACCCGACACCGCTTGGTAGGTTGAAACGTTAATGCGATCAATACCGTAGGCATCATAAATAGGTTTAAGCGCAAGCATCATTTGAATGGTTGAACAATTAGGGTTGGCAATAATATTACGATTTCTAAAATCGGCTAAGCTCGATGCATTTACTTCTGGCACAATAAGCGGCACTTCAAAGTCATTTCTAAAGTGAGATGTGTTATCAATAACGATACAGCCAGCGTCTGCGGCAATAGGGGCATATTTTTCTGATACACTGCCACCTGCTGAAAATAAGCCGATATGCGCTTGGCTAAAGTCAAAGCCTTCAACATCACGTACTTCTATGGTCTCACCACGAAACTTTATATCTTCGCCAGCACTGCGGCTGCTTGCTAATAAAAACAGCTGATCGACCGGAAATTTACGTTCTTCCAAAGTTTCAATGATTTGACGACCTACAAGGCCTGTAGCGCCGAGTACGGCAACGTTATATTTTTGCGACATATTTCATCCTCTGTAAGCACGATTAAAACAACCGTGCTAATTAAATTAGTTTGCTGTAGTAAAACCAAGCTGCGCAAGTGCAGCAAGCTCGGTGCTATCACCTTCAACCACCACGGTGCTAAACTCACGTCGGGTTGGATAATTTTTTCGTAAACTGTCAAAGCCTTTATCGGCCAAGTGACGCAGTAAAATGCCATCATCACGGCGTACGTCATAAACTAAGTGCACTAAGCGGGCTATATCTGTTTCGCTAAAACTACTTCCTAGGGCGACTTTTTTAATTGCAGGAGGCGGTAAAAAATCATCAAGCGATTTTATTGCGTTAACCCCTTTTAGCTCACACAAGCTTTGATACAACATTTGTGTACCTCGAGCTTTACCCTCAAGAGTATGTCCGGCAATGTGCACACTGGCATAGCGAACATGCTCAAGTAACTCGGTTAAAATGTTAGGTTCGTTTTCCCACACATCCAACACTAAATCGAGCTCAGCGCCTGCTTCCATCACTTCAAGTAATGCTTGATTATCAATCACATCACCTCGGCTGGCGTTAATTAAAGTAAGCCCAGGTTTAAGCGTAGTTAAGCGCTTTTTATCAAGCATGTGCAGTGTTTTATGCGTACCTGTTTTTACTAACGGCACATGAAACGTGACTATATCTGACTGCGCTAATAGCTCATCAAGCTCAACGTGCTCGGGTAATAGCCCTTGCTCATGCTTTATTGGGTCGCACAATAGTAAATTAACGTTAAGTGCTTTTAGCTTGTGCGCGAGGCAACTACCAATATTACCCACACCCACAATACCAATTGTTTTCCCGCTTAATGGGCTGGCGTTTTCTTGACTTAATGCAAATAAACTACTGATCACATATTCAGCAACCGCAATCGCATTGCAGCCTGGTGCACTGGTAAAAGCAATATTTTTTGCGTTGAGCAAATCGGTATCAATATGATCCACACCAATAGTGGCTGTACCTACAAAGCTTAGCTTATTAGCCTGTGCTAATAATTCACTATTGACCTGCGTGACTGAACGAGTGAGTAATACATCAACATCAATGAGTTGTTCTGGAGTTAATTGCCTGCCATCAAATCGTTCAACCTCACCCATATCTTTAAAGAATTGCTCAACTAAAGGCATATTTTGATCGGCAAGAATTTTCATTGTGAATCCGTTTGGCAAAATGAGACCCTATTGTAACGAACAACCGCCTATTTGCACAAACGAAAAAGCCGAGCATTTTGCTCGGCTTTAAAATAGTTAACGATTAACTTAACCTTTGTATTTGCTCATTACTAGCGTGGCATTAGTACCGCCAAAACCAAAGCTGTTAGACATAACCGTGTTTAGTTCAACGTCTTTTGCTTCAGTCACAATATTCAAGCCCGCTGCTTGCTCATCAAGCTCATCAATATTGATAGATGGCGCAACAAAGCCATGCTCAAGCATTAGCAATGAAAAGATGGCTTCGTGTACACCTGCCGCACCCAATGCATGGCCTGTCATTGCTTTAGTGGCACTGATCATTGGCGAGTTACCACCAAACACTTCTTGAATAGCTCCTAGCTCTTTCACATCGCCTACGGGTGTTGACGTACCATGGGTATTTAAGTAATCAATGCTATCAACGTTTTGCATAGCTTGGCGCATACAACGTACCGCGCCCTCACCCGATGGTGCAACCATGTCGTAACCATCTGAGGTTGCGCCGTAACCGGTAATTTCAGCGTAAATGTGCGCGCCACGAGCAAGTGCGTGTTCTAGCTCTTCAACAACCACAATACCGCCACCGGCTGAAATTACAAAACCATCGCGGTTAGCATCGTAGGTGCGCGATGCTTTTTCAGGTGTGTCGTTATATTTAGTCGAAAGCGCGCCCATAGCGTCAAATTCCATCGCTAACGTCCAGTGAAGTTCTTCACCGCCGCCTGCAAAAATAACGTCTTGTTTGCCTAATTGAATTTGTTCCACCGCGTGGCCAATACAATGCGCAGAAGTCGCACACGCAGAACTAATTGAATAGTTAACACCTTTAATTTTAAACGGCGTTGCTAAACATGCAGAGGTGGTACTTGCCATAGTACGTGGCACCATGTAAGGGCCAACGCGCTTAACGCCTTTTTCACGAAGAATATCAGCCGCTTCTACTTGCCATTTTGATGAACCACCACCAGAACCCACTAATAAACCAGTACGCTCGTTTGATACTTGCTCGTCGCTAAGACCCGCATCTTCAATCGCTTGCGCCATTGAAATATAAGAGTAAGCCGCCGCATCGCCCATAAAGCGCATTGCTTTACGATCAACATGCTCTTTAACATCAATATCAATTTTACCTGATACATTGCTACGCAATTTGTAATCAGCAAATTCTTGATTAAAAGCAATACCACTTTTACCCGCTCTTAGTGACTCTAATACTTCTTGTTTATTGTTGCCGATGCTTGATACAACACCGATGCCTGTTATTACGGCTCTTCTCATGGGTAATTCCCTTAGCTTAATACTTAATTGTGTTCTATTTTACGCGAATTTAATCACCTAAGTGGTCAGCTTTCTAGCGTACACTTGTACTCTGAACCTACAGCTTATAAATAACGCCAGACTATTTCAAAGAAAACACGTAAAATAATTAAAAAATTATCTATAAAATTGAATTGGTCATGATAAAAAACGCCCATATACACTTTAACGACTTAGGCACACCAGTTGCCAATGACTTTGATGATGTTTATTTTTCTAATGACGACGGCCTCGCTGAGTCTCATTATGTGTTTTATCAACAAAACAATATAGAGTCACGGTTACAAAATCATGACCGTGAGCATTTTGTTATAGCCGAAACCGGTTTTGGTACAGGGCTTAATTTTTTAAATGCATGGCAGCAGTTTTATGACCACCTGCAATGCCCTCAAGTTCAAAGTCAACAGTCTAATAACGTGCAACGACTGCATTTTATTTCTTTTGAAAAATATCCACTTAGCGTAAATGATTTAAAACAAGCCTTGCAAGCTTGGCCTAGTTTAAGTCATTTAAGCGCCCAACTCGTCTCCCACTACCCGATTAATTTAACCGGTTGTCATCGCCTTGAATTTGCCAATGGCCTTGTGGTGCTCGACCTCTACTTTGGTGATGTGCTGGAATGTATTAATAGCATGAGCTACCCACAAAGTGGACTCGTTGACGCATGGTTTTTAGATGGTTTTGCACCGAGTAAAAATCCTGATATGTGGCAGCAAAGTGTATTTAACGCCATGGTTGATATTTCTAGAAGCAACGCGACATTAGCCACGTTTACCGCTGCGGGCTTTGTTCGCCGTGGCTTAATTGAAGCAGGCTTTAGCATGCAAAAAGCTAAAGGCTTTGGCCGAAAACGAGAGATGCTAGTTGGCACACTCGCTCAGGCTAATTCAAAACAATCGGCCCCCGCCTATTTTGAGCATCACTTCTCTCCCCTTACCAATGTAGCTGTTATTGGCGGTGGTATAGCCAGCAGTTGTATTCTTTATAGCCTTGCGAAACGCGGTATACCAAGCCACTTATTTTGCCAAGATAAACAACCGGCCATGGGGGCATCTCACAATGTACAAGGGGCGATATATCCGCATTTACAAGCAAAAAATTCGCCACACAGTGAACTATTTGCCCATAGTTTTTTATACGCAAAGCGGCTTTACAATCAATTACTCAACAATGGCTTTTTGTTTGATCACCAGTGGTGTGGTGTGCTGCAACATGCAGTAAAAAAACCATTGGCAGAGCGTCATCAAAATCTCGCTGATAAACAACTGTGGCCAGAACAGCTTATGCGAAATGTGACTGCTGATGAGGGTGATGCTATTGCTGGGGTTAAAACAGGTTACTCAGGGGTGTTTTTTGAACAAGGCGGCTGGGTTAATCCCTCCCAGTTAGTTTGTGCAATGTTAGATGCCGCACAGCAATTAAATGAGTTTGATAGCCTATTTAATTGCCACATTGAGCAACTTAACAAACAACCCGATGGCTGGTACTTAACCACGCAAAAACAAACATTTGGCCCCTTTAGCGATGTGATTATTTGCGCCGGTGAGCACAGTGATGCATTTGCGCAAACTAAAACGCTCCCTATTGTTGGCGTACGCGGACAGGTGTCACATGTTCAAGCAAGCACGCAATCACGTAAGCTAAAAACCGTGTTGTGTCACAAGGGGTATTTCACCCCCGCTTATTTAGATCACCATTGTATGGGCGCCACCTTTGAAAAAAACAGCAAAAGCCGTGAAGTGACCGAGCAAGATAATCAAACCAACCGCGAGCAACTGCTGAGCTTTTATAACAACACTGAATTTGCCACCAGCTTAGGCGATATTAGCTCTGCTAAAGCCGCTGTTCGCTGTAGTTTTATTGATCATTTACCTATGGCCGGTGAATGGGTTGAGCAAACTGACTATACACATGCATTTGCTAATTTACGTTTGGGTAAGCGCTATCAATACCAAGCATTAAAAAAACCACAACAGGGCCTACATATTTTTACCGGCTTTGGCGCGCGAGCATTATGCAGTGCACCGCTATCTGCCGAGCACTTAATTAGTAGTTTAAACAACGAACCTCGCCCACTAAGCGAACGCGTAAGCCAAGCTATTCACCCAGGCCGCTTTATTGTTCGTGACCTTATTCGCAATAAAATTTAAAGGTAATAATACCTACAAAGCCCTTTACCGTAATTACCAAGAACGCAGTGTACGTATTGGCTTATACCACCGTAGCTTTGTAACCGGAGTAAGTATAATGATCGAGTAAAAAGTTCTAAAAAACGCCTTAAAAAATAGCTAATTTTAATACTCAGTTAAGTAATAACTTTTCACTAATATGTTTTTTTAAATAAGCTCGTTTAAATCCCATTTACTCTTTAAAAATAATTTCCTACCCCAAGGTCTGTTTGTACGAACAATCTTTACACTATATTGAGAAGGAATTAATTATGAGTAAGACTTTAATTATTGGCGCAAGTGGTCAAATTGGTAAGATGGCTACCAAACTACTTTTAGAAAATGAGCAAAATGTTGTTGCACTTGTAAGAGACAAAAGCAAACTGCGTGATTTAGATAGCCCATTTTTAAGTATTGTTGAACAGGATTTAGAAGGTGACTTTTCAAGTACCATTAATGGCTGCGACCAAGTTATCTTTGCAGCAGGTTCAGGTGGAAGTACAGGCACAGATAAAACCGTACTTATTGATTTGTGGGCAGCGACAAAAGCAGCAACTTATTCTAAAGAGCACGGTGTAAAACACTTTATCATGGTCAGCTCTATTGGTGCAGACGATCCTGATGCGATAGATAGTGACTTAAAGCCTTATCTTGTAGCAAAACATATGGCTGATGAGCATTTAATTCACAGTGGACTCAATTACACAATTGTCCGCCCAGGAACATTAACTGACGAAAGTGCCTCTTTGGAAGTAACAACAGAGCGCCCTAGCGATCAGTCAAAGGCTAAAATTAGCCGCGAAAATGTAGCCAACGCATTGCTTCACGTTGCTACAAACTCATTTAATAGCAATCGTATTTTTGAGTTGTTTGATGGCGACAAACCAATAAAAGCCGCTATTAAGTAAGCATTACACTCACCCCTTGCCATGCAAGCTGTATGGCAAGCAGAGTTAAAATCACTTTAAAAATAACCCTAAAACGCGCCACAGAGAGCCGCTTAAGTAAACGAATCCCTAACCAGGTGCCAATGGCTCCGCTTAAAATCATCGCCAGTGTTAACGGCAACCATTGCCAAAAGCTAAAGCCAAGCCCCGCATAAACGACAGCTTTTAAACTATGCTGCAAAGTCATAATACTTGAAAAAGTAGCGGTAAATTTAAGCTTATCGTAATGATTAATGTGTAAATAACTCGCCACCAGAGGCCCACTTGCTCCCACAAAAGTAGAAATAAATGCCGTAATTACACCCGCTATTAAACGCCCTAATCGTGAGTCTTTATTAAATTCAGGGATTGTTCCCCACAGTAAATAAATCACAAATAAAGCCACAAACAGCTTCATGCTATCAAGGTTAATATCGCTCACTACTTGGCTTGATAACCCGGCACCAATTAACCCACCCAGAGTAAAATACAACAACATCGGCTTATCAAGATGAGCAATACTTAACAATAATCGATTGGCATTAGAGCCTAACTGCACTAAACCATGAACAGGCACTACCACCGCCATAGGCATAACCGACGCCATTACCACCAACAGCATTAAACCGCCGCCCGCACCAAAAGCCGCCGATAAAAACGAAGTAACCCCCGCCAGTAAAACCAGTAAAAGCGAAATTAAAGGGGAAATGTGTTCAGCTGTAAAAATATCCATATCAAAGCTCGCAGTTAATCATTGGCTCATAATACAAAAAATAGGTAAGTAAGCGACTAGTCTATTAGTTGTAAGGGGTTCGGGGTCAGCGGTCAGCGGTCAGCGGTCAGCGGTCAGCGGTCAGCGGTCAGCGGTCAG
>NZ_JASDDE010000067.1:0-20676 GCF_030407565.1 Pseudoalteromonas sp. APC 3694 | reverse complement strand
GGGAACCAGCCTAAAAAGGTAGCTTAGGCTTTCTTTTTGAAACTCCTTCAAAACGAGCAGCGTTTAGTGGGAGTTGTTCATTTACTACGTTATTTAACGATTAAACCGTAATCAGCATCTAAAATAGCAATCACTTCTTGGCGCGGATCATTAGGTATAATAATCTCTTTACCAATAATTTTGCTCGCGATGCCCACATAAGTGTCAGACACTTCAAGCATTACTGACTCAGGTAAAATATAATCTTTTGCTAACTGCTCACGTTCAGCCATACGGTCTTTATTTAATAACACATCACTCTCTGGTACGTTATTAATTAACAGCTGACGGAAACCTTCCTTTGAGTTTTCAACAATCTTGCCATCTCTATAAGATGCTTCATCCCAAATACGCGATGAATCGGGTGTCCCTACTTCATCAATATAAATAAGTTGCTGCGCACCACTTAAATCTTCTACGTAGCCAAATTCAAATTTGGTATCAACAAAAATTTGCCCTAGCTTAGCTAACTCATTACTGATAAGTTCAAACCCTTCTACTAATAATTTTTCGTATTTTGTGACATCTTCTGCCGATTTAAAGTTAAATACGTCTAAGTTGTTTGTAATATTTTCACGAGTGATGTTTACATCATCAACGGCAGGAATATCAGCAACCCCTTCTATAATACCTTTAGTAGAAGGAGTTATAAGTACTTGCTCAAGCTTTTGATTCGCTTTTAAGCCTTCAGGAAGTTGCAAACCACAAAAGTGTCTTTCGCCTTTGGCGTAGTCGCGCCACATACTGCCGGTAATATATTGACGAGCAATCGCTTCAACTTTAACTGTACTGGCTTTACGAACAATCCATACGTATGGATGAGGAATATCAACAATATGATTACCCGCCAAACCGGCTTCATTAAACATGTTAAACCAATGAGCAGCCACTGAGTTTAATGCAATCCCTTTACCAGGAACGCCATTTAGGCCATTTTCACCTTGCCATATACAATCAAAAGCAGAAATTCTGTCAGAAATAACCATAATGGCTAATTCAGTATCGGCAGGAACGTTATAGCCTTTTTCATTTATTAAGCGTTTGCTATCTGCATCGGTTAACCAATAAACTGAACGCACTTTGCCACTATGTACTTTACCTTTGGTACGAATGGGTAAGTCATCGTTTACGTCTAAAACTTTATAGCTAGTCATGCTATCTCCGGGGTTTGGCATGCTCAAAGAGCAAAGTATGGAATTGGGGTTAGGCGCTCTATAATAATCTAGCCAACCACAAAGCTCAATCTTAGGCTAAAAACAAATCATCTCAGTATATTTATCTAGCTGGCGCATTGGGGTAAACTTGCATGATTACTTGCCCTAAGGAGCTAACTTGAACTATTTAACTGCCACTAAGAATAAGAAATATTTAATGTATATTTCTCAAAATTATTCCTATGCTATTTTAAGGCCTTTACAGGCGCAAATATTGGCACATGGTGGTGAAGTACGCTGGTTTTTAGCGGGTAGCGAAGTAAACCCCGATTTTTTAACTACAGACGAGCCACGTTTACGTACCATAAAAGATGTTAAAAACTGGGCTCCAAACATTACATTTATACCGGGCAATATAGTACCTAGCTTTATTCCGGGTAAAAAAGTGGCTGTATTTCATGGTTTTAATTCTGAAAAGCGCAGCTCTGAAGGTAATCGTGGTCACTTTACTATTCGTGGTTGTTACGATTTATATTGTACGCAAGGCCCAAATACAACAACCCGATTTAAAGAGCTCGCTAAACAGCATGGTTTCTTTAAAGTAACAGAAACTGGCTGGCCAACACTCGATCCACTTTTTAGTAATACTTCAAATAACCCTTATGTAAGTGACGACCCTCGCCCTACTTTACTTATATGCTCAACTTTCTCACGAAAGCTATCACTTGCTCCTAAATTATATGAACAAATAAAGCATTTTAGTGAACAAGGTAAGTGGCGTATTTTGATGCAGTTTCATCCTAAAATGCCAGTCGAATGGGTTAATAAATACAAAGCGCTGAGTAACGAAAATCTAACATTTATTGAAACCGATAACGTTTTGCCGTTGCTACAAACTGCTGATGTTATGCTGTGCGATACATCGTCAGTTCTTTTAATGTTTTTACTACTACGTAAACCGGTAGTCACGTTTTGTAATCAAAAACCTCTTTCTCATTTACTTAATATTACCGACGCTGATGACGTAGAAGCAGCTATTGAACACGCGCTTACTAAGCCTACTGATTTAATGCAAAATATTGAAAGTTACTGTCAGGAGCTTCATCCGTACACCGATGGTCAATCTAGCCAGCGCGTATTAAATGCAGCTAATGAATTTTTACAACGTAACGAAAAACTAAAACCCAAGCCATTAAATATTATAAGACAACTAAAAATGCGTAAAGATCTAAACTACTGGGGTTGGTAACCTGATAATGATAAATCTGAAAAACGTAACTTTTAAGTGGCATCAAAGCGATAGCTCACTCACACTCAACATAAAAGAGTTAGTCATAGAAAAAAGTGAGCATATTTTTTTACACGGTCCTAGTGGCTCAGGTAAATCAACATTATTAGCGATTCTTGCTGGTATTAATACAGCCACTAGCGGTGAGGTATCAATTTTAAACCAAAACCTAACTGCATTAAGCAATACTACCCGTGATGTTTTTAGAGCGGATCACATTGGCTACATTTTTCAGAACTTTAACCTGCTTCCTTATTTAACTCCTATTGAAAATATAACGCTTGGGTGTGAGTTTTCAAAAAACCGAAAACGAAAAACATTAAAGCAATCATCAAATAAAAACTCTGCCTTACAACAAGAAGCGATACGGTTATTAATTGCTTTAGGCCTTACACCGCAGTATCACCATAAAGATGTTGCCACTTTGAGTATTGGGCAACAACAGCGAGTTGCTGCAGCGCGGGCATTTATAGGCAGCCCTGAACTTATCATTGCCGATGAGCCTACTTCAGCACTTGATACGCAAAATCGTGAAAGCTTTATTAAGCTGCTATTTGAACAAGCAAAAAAAAGTAACAGCACGCTTGTTTTTGTCAGTCACGATGAAACATTAAAGCCACTCTTTAGCCGCACAATCGACTTAGTAAGTTTACAAGGTGATGTATGATTTTATTTAAACTTGCCTATAAAAGTTTGCTCAATAGACGTGCCAGCGTATTACTGACATTGCTCACTATTGCGATTAGCGTCATGTTATTACTCAGTATTGAGCGAGTTCGCGTAGATGCTAAAAGTAGTTTTAGTAATACTATTTCGGGTACCGATTTAATTGTTGGCGCACGCACTGGCGATATTCAATTACTCCTCTCCTCGGTGTTTAGAATTGGCCATACCAACAATGGGGTGAGTTGGCAAAGCTATCAATACATAACAAAACAGCGCGGGGTTAAGTGGAGCATTCCTATCAGCCTTGGAGATAGCCATAAAGGTCAAGCTGTCTTAGGCACCACACTCGATTATTTTAAGCACTATCGATTTGCTAAAAAACAACCCTTAGCATTTGAACAAGGACAAGCTTTTTCTAGCATCAATGAAGTTGTTATAGGTAGTGAGGTTGCAAGTAAACTGGCCTATAAAATTGGTGATGAAATTGTGATTTCTCATGGCATGGGCAATACTAGCTTTCATCATCATGATGATAACCCTTTTAAAGTGGTTGGTATCTTAAAGCCTACCGGTACCCCGGTGGATAAAACCTTGCATGTGCCACTGGCGGCAATTGAGCTGATCCATGGTGGCGGCCATCATGATCATGACGATCATCATGATCATGACGATCATCATGATCACTCGAGCCATGCATTAATTGGGCACCCAAAACAAATTACCGCCTTTTTAATGGGCTTCGACTCACCGCTTTATACGCTACAAATTAGGCGTAACATAAATCAATATAAACAAGAGCCTCTATTAGCGATTATGCCCACAGTCACTTTAAAAGAGCTTTGGGAAATGCTGGCAATAATAGAAAAGATCCTACTGCTATTTTCATTTGTGGTGGTCATTATTAGCTTGCTCGGTATGTTAACCACATTACTTGCTAACCTTAATCAACGCCGCAGAGAACTGGCAATACTGCGTTCTGTGGGTGCCCGCCCTTGGCAATTATTTTCGCTGATCAGTATGGAATCACTGCTTACCACCTTTTTAGGTTGCTTAGTAGGTTGCACTCTATTTTATGCGCTTATGGGTACGACCGCGGGTTACTTACAGAGCCAAGCTGGAGTGAGTATTAATATCAGCATGCTCTCTGACTATGAACTCACTTTGATTGGCGTTATTATGGCTGCGGGATTTATTATTGGCTTGCTCCCCGCTACACGCGCTTACTTTTATTCTCTCAGTGATGGTATGAGTATAAAAATATAAACTTTAGGATGATCATGACGTTGTTTAAAGTAACTACACACTCTTTAATGCTATTAAGCGCAGTGCTAATTAGCTTTGCTAGCATTGCAAATCCACCCAAGGAAATTTTTTGGGAAGACCTCATACCCGAGGGCCATGTACAAATAGATACTCAAGCACAAGCTAATCACGAAGGCAGTGAACAAAACTGGGTGCAACCTGATTTAGACGCGCCAGTTGTTAAAGCACTTGATGGGCAGTCTGTTAGCTTACCTGGTTTTGTTGTACCTCTTGAAGGCGATAGCGAACTTATCACCGAGTTTTTATTAGTCCCTTACTTTGGTGCCTGTATTCATGTGCCCCCGCCGCCGCCAAATCAGCTGGTTCATGTGACCATTAAAGGCGGTGTCCCTATCGATAGCTTATACGATGCGATTGTTGTAACGGGTATTATTAAAACGCAAACTTGGTCTGGCGAAATCGCTCAAGTAGGTTACACAATGCAAGCTGTCGGTGTTGCTCCTTTTGAGCTTTAATTCTTAAAATAAAAAACCGCGTAGAAACGCGGTTTTTTTTAACGACTTTTTAATAAAATTAAGCGGTACCACCTACCGTTAACTGATCAATTTTCAAACTTGGCTGGCCTACGCCTACTGGTACACTTTGACCGTCTTTACCACAAACACCTACACCTTTATCAAGCGCTAAATCATTACCTACCATAGAGATTTGTTGCATAACCTCAGGACCATTACCAATTAAGGTAGCCCCTTTAATTGGCTGAGTAATTTTACCATTTTCAATCAAGTAAGCTTCTGAAGCACTAAATACAAACTTACCTGAGGTGATATCCACTTGGCCGCCACCAAAATTAGGGGCAAACACGCCTTTTTTAACCGTGCTGATAATATCAGCTTGGCTGTGCTCGCCGCCTAACATGTAAGTGTTGGTCATACGTGGCATTGGTAAATGCGCGTATGATTCACGACGAGCATTACCTGTTGGGTTTACCCCCATTAAACGCGCGTTCATTTTATCTTGCATATAGCCTTTTAAAATACCGTTTTCGATAAGTACGTTATAGGCTGCAGGCGTACCTTCGTCATCTACATTAAGTGAACCACGGCGATCGGCCATAGTGCCATCATCAACCACAGTACATAGCTCTGAAGCAACTTTTTGACCTACTTTACCGCTAAACGCAGACGCGCCTTTACGGTTAAAGTCTCCCTCTAGGCCATGACCTACGGCCTCGTGCAACAACACGCCTGGCCAGCCATTACCTAATACCACTTCCATAGTACCCGCAGGGGCATCAATAGCTTCTAAGTTTACTTTAGCTTGACGAACGGCTTCTTCTGCAAAACCCATCCAACGCGGCTTACCATCTACCAGCTCTTTAAAGTAACCATAATCTAGGCGCGCACCGCCACCAGCACCGCCACGTTCACGACGACCATTTTTCTCTAGCAATACAGAGCAGTTTAAACGGATCAGTGGGCGAATATCGGTAGCAAAGGTGCCATCGCTGGCTGCAATTAATACTTCTTCGTATACCGCAGACATTGAGCTAATGACTTGCTCAGCATCTGGGGCTAATTCGCGAATATAGTTTTCAAGCTCACGTAACAAATTAACTTTATCGGTATCGCTCATGCTAGAAATTGGTTGATGTGGCGCGTACTGCTCTTTAGCAGCCACGTCACTAAATACTTTAACCGCTTTATCTTCACCTGCATCGGCAATACTTCGTGCTGCCGTGGCTGCTTTGTTTAACGCTTCAAGATTGATTGCGTCTGAATACGAGAAACCGGTTTTTTCACCGCTTACAGCCCGCACCCCCACGCCACGCTCAACGTTATAAGACCCTTCTTTAACAAGGCCGTCTTCTAATACCCAAGACTCATGATGACTCGATTGAAAATAAAGATCGGCATAATCAACTTTGTGCTGGTGAATATAAGCTAATGTTTTTTCGAGTTCTTCTCGATTTAGCTGGCTGTCGTGTAATAAATGCTGTTCAACCGAATTCATAATAATGGCTCTCTAAATCGTTGGTGAGATTGCAGCGGCATATCTCGTCTAATTTTGTGTAACTGGTTTAAATCTACGGTGCAACTAATAAAACCAAGCCCTGTTGATTTTTCACTTAATGTTTCACCCCAAGGCGATAACATGAGGCTGTGACCATAAGTTTGCCTACCGTTTTCATGCACTCCATATTGCGCTGCAGCAATAACATAGCACTGCGTTTCTATTGCACGTGCTGCAAGTAGCGGCTGCCAATGCGCTTTACCTGTTGGAACAGTAAACGCACTGGGTACTAATATAATTTCGGCGCCTGTACCCACTAATGCGTTAAATAAACCAGCAAAGCGCAAATCATAACATACTGTTAAACCAATTTTACCAAAGGGAGAATCAACAACCACAACCTCATCGCCAGCTTGGGTAAAGTCAGATTCTCGGTAGCTGCCGGTCTGGTCATCTACCTCAACATCAAACAAGTGTATTTTGTTATAGCTTGCAACAATATTGCCTTGATTATTAAATAAATGAGAGGCGGCGTAATACTTATGCTGGTTATATGGCTCTGGTAACGTGCCAGCGTTTAACCAAATGTTGTGTTTACGGCACAATTCACTGATTTGCTGTTTATATTGTTCAATACGTTGAGACACTAACAACGTATCACCAGCGTGTTTACTAAACACTAAAAACGCTTCTGGTAGACACACTAGCAGCGGGCGAGCTGTCGGTAAGGTTTGTAATGCCTGTTTTAATTTTGCAATATTATCATCAGGGTTTAAGCCTGAGCACATTTGCAATGCGATAATCGCAGGAGCTGAATTTATACCTTGTTTATTCATTGTGTCGCGCTAACCCCGGCATCTTTAAGCTTTAACTCTGAGGATGCTTGTGGCTGACTTTGTGCTGCTTGCGGTAAAGTCACCTCTCGACTCTTACGATCTAACTCTTGTACCTGAGGATCGTTCATTTTGCCTGTTACTTTAAATTTGATCTCTGAGATCACTCGGGCAGAGTGAATCACTTTATCAATTGCTAAAGCTGCAAGCCCCGTTACTGGATTAACCATCCAAGCCACAATCACCGGAATGCTCGAGGTTACTTGTGGTGCCACGGCTAAGTCGTAGTCAATTTCGAGAGTATTTAAATTTGCATACCCTTTTATAGAGAGATCGGCAGGTACCCCATCCATTTTAGTATCTTGGGTATAGGCAATGCCTTTATCTATCTGCATGGTGCCTTGCATGCTGTTATAAAAAAAACCTTTAGAAAATACATCTCTAAAATCAAGCTTTAGCTTACGCACTAATGAATCAAGGCTCAGTAATGAGAATACGCGTGCACCTCCATCACTGATTTCAGTTAAATGGCCTTCGCCTAAATCCCAGCTAATTTCACCATCTAAACTGGCAATGTCTAAATCATAAGGTGCCGCTTGCCAATTTAGCTGATAATTTAGATTGGCGTTTGAGTCTTTAATAGTAGTGGTAATATCAAACTCATTAAATAAGGCGCCAATATCATTACTTTTAAGTTCACCGCTCATCGCCGTTAGGCCATTCTGCCATTGCCCTTTAGTCCGTAATATATGGTCGCCCTTATCAACCACTAGTTCAGAAATAAGCAGCTTTTTACCATCGCCTAACAATGAGGCGCTTACCTTATCAAGCTGATAATGACTTACTTTACAATCGGCACATTCAAATTCAATAGCCGGTAATTTTGTAAACCATGCAAGTTGTTCAGGGGTTGATTTTTCGCTCGGTTGCTCTGATTCTGTATCTAAAAAATTAAGCCTTAAATAATCGCTATTAATTCGAATCGGCTGACTTGATTGCCCGCTAGGTATAAATACTTCGGCTCTTAACTCTTTGGCATTGAGCTTTAATTGCAAATTATTATTTAGGGGCGATAAACGCATATCAAAATCATTAAACTGCATGCCACTCACGTTAAAAAAGTTAATATTCGCAACCACTTCATGTAAAGGCGGCATCACGCCCGGCGAGGCACTGTCAGGCTGCGCTTTAGCTACATTAATAATTTGATCAATTAAATCAATCCAAGGTAATAACTCACTCTGCGCTAAATTAATACTCACCGCTAAATTTTGTGAGTTAAGCCCTAAGTCTTTTTCACCGATGATAAAATGAGCGTTGGTAAACTGCGATTGAGTATTGTCTAGAATAGCATTGAAATAAAATAACTCATTAATATTTGCAGTGATCAGATTAGAGATATCATCACCTTGAATAACCGCACTCAGAGGCCAAATTTGCTCACTGCTTTTTGTATATACTCCTGGCAAGGAACTATTTAAGCCAATAAGTGGCGATTCAACTTCGGCACGATAGTTAAACCCTTGCTCGGTAAAATTAAGCTCTAAAGCAATATCAACGTCACTTTGCCCGCTTAAGTAACCATCTAAAATACCTTGACCATGGTTTATGAGTGTTTGCGCATCAAGCTGAGCATTTATATTTATATTAGCGCGATAATCCTCTGCGTTTGCGTCACTAGTGTAGTTAATCATTAATGGCATACCAAGCCATGTAGCCGTAGCATCGGTAAGGTTTATTTGTTGATTATTAAAGCTAAGCTCACCCTTTAAATGCTCAAGCGAAATACCGGGAGCAGAAATATAAAGAGATGCGTCGAGTAAATTAACCTTACCAGTTACACTCGCTCCGCCCTCAAATTGTGAACCGATTAGCAATTCAATATTTGCGCTGGCAAGCCCCTGTCCTTGCACAACATTAAAAATATCAGCTAATGGATTTGCTAAAGGCGTGGCGACAAAAAAATCGTGCATTTTTTCAAGCTCAGCTTGCTTATCAATACTAACCACCAATGGCGTATCGCCCATTAAGTCATCAATACTCACATGTACACTACTGCCAACGTCAAGGTTTACCAGTTGGCCTTGCTGGCTATAAATATCCATTCGCTGATTTGCAAAATGCAGCTTTACACTGGCATTTGTGACTGCTGGCCAAGCCGGATCGAATTGATAGGTAGCATTATCTATTTGCGCTAAAACATCAAACTGCCCAGAACCATCGTCAAATGGAAAGCCTGATAATGGACCAGAAAATAACACCTGAGCATTTGTTACTTCACCTGATTTTATTGCGCCATTTAAATAACTAACTAACTCAGGGCTCATTAACGTTAAAGGAAAATAATGACCGGCAATACTGGCATCGGGGGCAAATGCTTCGGCATATAAATCTAAGCGAGGCGTCTTACCTAAACTTAATTGCATCTGCGCGCTTAAGGTCACTTCATTGTTATCAAACCACAGGTTATCACTGCTAATATGCCAATCGCCTGAACGCTTAGCTAAATCTAATTCAATGTTTAGCTGGTTATAGTCAATATTATTACTAAAACTAGCACCTGTAATTAAGTGGCTGTTTTCACCAAAAATAGTGATCCGGCCATATTGCTGATTAACCAATCCATCAACCCTTAAGGATTGAGCGGCGGGTACGGCGTTTTTCTCTTGCCAGCTAATTTCATCGGCTTCAAACCATAGTTGCCATTGCTTTGCATCGGCAAACTCTAGATACGCGTTTTTTATTTCACCACTGGGTTGGCGAGCTAAAAAAGGAGTTAAATCAGTAAAATTAGTTAATTCTGCTAAATCATTTAATAGGGCTAAGTCGAGTTGCTGTAGCCATATTTTATTTTGCTTGCCTAATAAAGCTTCAAATTCGAGGCTAGGCCACGTTATTTCGTTGGTACTAAACGCTAAGCCGGTACTTTTTAACCGCCAGCTATTTTGCTCAGGGTATAAATGAAATCCCCCTTCACTTAGGCTGACCTTTTGTGTTTGCGCATTGAGTTGCCAATTTACCGCACTCGGTAACCACTGTACTTTTACATCACTTACTAAGCCTTGCTCTAGCCTAAGCCATGCTTGTAAGTTTAAATCACTATGCAGTTGCTGCTTTTGAGTATTTATATACTGGGCTAACCAATTTGACACATCAACCTGGTTAGCCTGCACATATAAATCGCCCACCATTTGCTCTAAGGTTTCACCTTTGAGCGCAATACGGGCATCAAAATTACCCACAGAAATACCCGGTAGCGCTAGGCTACCGCTACCAAGATGCTGTTTATCTTGGTTTTGCCATACAATGTTTTCTAATAACAGTTTACGTTCTTTGTTATCTTCTAGTACAAAGCTGATGCTGGAGTTTTCTATTGCAAAGTGACCAGTTTCACCTAAAAACAGTCCTTCTATTAGTTCTTTTTGCTCAAATGAAACTTCATCTTGATTACCAGCAAATAAATTAGCGACATTAACCTTGGTATGAAAACCATTGATCACAAAGTAATTTGATTTAAGCTGCAGCGACTTTAAACTTTCCCACAGGTTTAGCTCTAAACTGGTTTTAGCTATGGTTAAAGAGATAGGGGCTGTTTGGTTGTCTTTAAATGATAATTCTTCGAGTACTAAAGCGGGGCCACTACCTTGCCAACTTGCTGATATAGCACCTATAGATAAACTAATATCAAACTTATTATCAAGATAGCTTTCTATATCTCCTTTATAATCGTTCGCGTAGGGTAAGGTGTATTTTAAAATAGAAACAATCACGGCCAGTAGTACTAAAATTACAGCACTTATTTGCCATAATTTTCGCACACAATAAAAACAGGCCGCTTTAAATTTCATTACATCATTACCACATCAAACTGCTCTTGGCTGTATAAACTTTCGGTTTGAATATTGACCTGCTTTCCAATAAATAGTTCTAATTCGGCGAGGTTATGATACTCATCATTTAATAGCGCTTCACATACTGCAGGCGAAGCATACACTACAAACTTATCCGCATCGTAAGCGCGATTAACACGTACTATTTCACGAAGAATTTCATAGCAGACTGTCTCAACTGTTTTTTGTGAGCCACGCCCTGAACATGCTGGGCATACATCACACAATACATGCTCTAGGCTTTCGCGGGTACGTTTGCGGGTCATTTCAACTAAGCCTAATGCCGACAAACCATTGATATTAGATTTGGCACGATCTTTATCGAGTGCAGATTCTAATGAGTGCATTACACGGCGTTTATGCTCATCGCTTACCATATCAATAAAGTCGATAATAATAATACCGCCCAAATTGCGCAGCCTTAGTTGACGGGCAATAGCTGAGGTTGCTTCTACGTTGGTATTAAAAATAGTTTCTTCAAGGTTACGGTGACCAACAAAAGCACCGGTATTTACATCAACAGTGGTCATCGCTTCAGTTTGATCTATGATCAAGTAACCACCCGATTTTAAAGTAACTTTACGATGCAGTGCTTTTTGAATTTCACTTTCTACATCAAATAAATCAAAAATGGGGCGCTCACCTGGGTAATACTCAAGCACTTGTGATAACAAAGGCACAAACTCTTCAGTAAACAGCTTAAGCTCTTGGTAGGTAAGCTTAGAGTCAACACGGATGCGCTCCATATCTTCACCTACGTAATCACGTAACGTTCTAAAGGCAAGTGTAAGATCTTCATGCAAGATACTGGCTTTGCTTGTTTTTCTGCGTCTAGAGACAATTTTATCCCAGAGCTTTTTTAAAAAAGCTGCATCGTGTCTCAGCTCCGCTTCACTTGCGCCTTCAGCAGCTGTTCTGACAATAAAACTACCGTTTTCATCGCCGTATTCGGCTACAATTTTTTTCAGCCTTGCACGCTCTTCTTCCGTTTCGATACGCTGACTCACCCCAACATGTGTCGCATCAGGCATAAACACTAAATACCGTGAAGGTATCGTGATATCAGTGGTTAAACGTGCCCCTTTGCTACCCAAAGGATCTTTAACCACTTGCACCATAATGTACTGACCTTGGCGAACCAGTTCACGAATATCTTGGACTTTTTTAATCGGCTCGTCGTCAACGCCCTCAACAATAGAGGCACTATTAACGATATCTGAAGCGTGTAAAAAGGCGGCTTTCTCTAGGCCAATATCAACAAAAGCGGCTTGCATACCAGGTAACACGCGGCTTATTTTACCTAAGTAAATATTACCCACGATACCTAAGTTACCAATACGTTCTAGTTGAATTTCTTGTAATACACCGTTTTCGATTAGGGCAACGCGACTTTCACTTGGCGTGACATTGATCAGTAGTTCTGTACTCATGCTACCCTCTTAAGAATGTATTTAATAATTGTTCTGTCTCATATAAAGGTAAGCCGACAACGGCAAAATAGCTACCCGAAATATGCGTTACAAAGCGCCCACCTAACCCTTGGATACCGTAACCACCGGCTTTATCTTGAGGCTCGCCCGTTTGCCAATAAGCATGTATTTCTTCATCACTGAGTGTTTTAAAGGTGACATCTGTACTGACCACACAACTGAGTACTTTATCTGGTGTCGCAAAAGCGATGGCAGTTAACACTTGGTGCGTGTTCCCTGATAAGCGCTTTAAGGTTTGGGTAAAATCGTCTTTATCTTGTGGCTTACATAAGGATTCATTATCCATCACCACCACAGTATCACTACCTAGCACAGGCCGGTCAGTATAACCTTGCTCTACGCCCATTTGCGCCTTTAAACGCGCTAAACGCTCTACATAGTCATGCGGGCACTCATTAGCAAGCTGGCTTTCATCGGCATCAACACTAAACTGTGAAAATTCAATACCCAATTGGGTTAGAAGCTCTTTACGACGGGGAGACGCGGAGGCTAAATATACTGCGCAAGTCATTATCTGATCCTAAAATGTCTACGGTATTTTCGAAGTAATAAAAATACCCATATCCAGCTCAACATGCCTGTTAATACAGGCCATAAGTAATGTGGGCTAAAATAAACGCCAAGTAAAAAGTGATTTAACCAAAACTGCATTAAGTGGTAAAGCGTTAAGAACAAGCCTATAAGTAGGCTTTGTTGCCACAATGAAAAATTGCGAATTTTTTGGAAGTTACTTGCAGTAACAAAAATACACACTGAATAAGTTAAGGAATTAACACCCAATGAGGAGCCTGTTGCTAAGTCAATTAATAACCCAACAACCCAAGCAGTCCCTATATTTAGTCTATGCGGTAAAGCTAAAGACCAGTACATAAGCACCAACAGCACCCAATCAGGACGAAATGGTTCAAGTGAAAAAGGTAACGGCATTAGCGCCATTACTAATGCAAAGAAAATACTTAATGCGATTAAGAGCATATGACGGTTAATCATCACCCATCAACTCCTGCTGATTTAGCCATAACACCACTAATAACCGAATTCGATCTAATTGAGCTATCGGCTCAGCAAATACTTGCGCAAAAGGTTGGCCTTCATCACGAGTTATTTCGGTGATCACCGCAACCGGATAACCTTCAGGAAAGGTACCTCCTAGGCCAGAGGTCACCAGCACATCACCAATACGCACATCTAAGCTATGTGGCACATGTGATAGCTTTAGCACGTTAATTTTACCGATACCTTCAACCACTGTGCGCACATCGTTTCGTAATATACGCACCGGTGTTGCATGGGTGGTATCTGTAATTAACAGCACCCGCGAGGTTGTTGAACCAACTTTAGTCAACTGCCCGACTAACCCCATATCATCAATCACCGCTTGGCTTTCGCTTAAACCATCGGTGGTTCCCCGATTTATCACCACTTGGTGACTATAAGGATTTGAATGAACAGAAAGTACTTGAGCAATAATTTTACGATTGGTGTGTTTAGAGGAAGAGCCAAGTAATGCACGAAGTTTTTGATTCTCTTTTGCTAAAAACTCATATTGCTGGATTTGCTCACTTTGCAATACTTGCTTCTTTTTGAGTGCTTCGTTTTCGGTTAGTAACTGCTCACGGGTATGCAAACTTTTGGCGCTAAAGCTAAATACTTCGTAAGGTAGGTTAGCAACATAAATAAGTGGACTGACCAACGTATTCAAACTAGTACGAATGTTCTCGCCACCTTGCGTGTACTTGTCTCCAAGGATCAATACGATACTCAAAAGCACTGCGACAGAAAGTCGCAGTTGCAAAGAAACCGTTTTTTCAAACATTGATTTCATTAATCGTAACTAAAAACGTCACCACCGTGCACATCAATCATTTCAAGGGCCTTGCCGCCGCCACGTGCAACACACGTAAGTGGATCATCAGCAACAACCACTGGAATGCCCGTTTCTTCCATTAGCAGGCGATCTAAATCCTTAAGTAATGCGCCGCCGCCAGTTAACACCATACCATGCGCTGAAATATCAGATGCCAGCTCAGGTGGAGACTGCTCAAGCGCCACCATGACAGCGCTTACAATTCCCATTAGTGGCTCTTGTAATGCTTCTAAGATTTCATGCGAGTTAAGCGTAAACGAACGAGGAACGCCTTCTGCAAGGTTACGACCACGCACTTCTATCTCTACTGGTTCGTCTGTTTTAAATGCCGATCCAATTTGGTGTTTAATATTCTCAGCGGTGGCTTCACCGATTAAGCTACCAAAGTTACGACGCACATAATTAATAATGGCTTCATCGAACTTATCACCACCAATGCGTACTGAAGATGAATACACAACACCATTAAGTGAAATAATAGCGACTTCTGTTGTACCGCCACCAATATCAACCACCATAGAACCCGTTGCTTCAGACACCGGTAAACCGGCACCAATTGCAGCTGCCATTGGCTCTTCGATTAAGTAGACTTCGCGAGCACCTGCACCCATCGCTGATTCACGAATTGCACGCTTTTCAACTTGAGTAGCTCCACAAGGAACACAAATAAGCACGCGTGGGCTTGGGCGCATAAAATTATTATTGTGCACTTGTTTGATGAAGTGCTGTAACATTTTTTCAGTAACATAAAAATCAGCAATCACACCGTCTTTCATTGGACGTATAGCTTTAATATTACCAGGCGTACGGCCCAACATTTGCTTAGCTTCTGTACCTACAGATGCAACACTTTTAGGTCCACCAGCACGCTCTTGACGAATAGCAACAACTGAAGGTTCGTTTAATACAATACCTTCTTCTTTTACATAAATTAGTGTGTTGGCTGTACCTAAATCGATCGATAGATCGTTTGAAAAAATACCACGGAGTTTTTTAAACATGAGGCTGGATGACCTTTGAAATTCGTTCTTATTGTAGTTGCGCTTACTTTAACATTCTCAACACAATGAGCAATGTAAAGCGCAACCGTCTTTGTAATCATTAAAAAGAGGAAGCACCGCTTCCACATTAAATATTATCGTTCGCTCATTAAGCGAAAGCCAATATAATTAGCTCTAAAATCTGGCGCTAAAATTAAACGCGTTGATGCACGAGCAAGGCTAGAGGCAAAATTCCATGCACCTCCGCGAACAACGGCATCTTTTTTATTCCCTGTGCTGCTAGCCCATTCCCATACATTGCCTACAGTATCGTATAAGCCAAATGCATTTGCAGAGAAAGACCCTACCGGAGCCGTGCGTTTATTCGACCACTCGCTACCACACCAACCACAGTTAGCTAGGTTTTTACCAGTTTCGTTACCCCATGGGTACTCTGTCTCAATGCCTGAACGCGCCGCATATTCCCACTCAACCTCAGTGGGTAAACGATACGTTTGCGCTGTTTTATCAGAAAACCATTCAGCGTAAGCAATAGCATCATTTTTGTCAAACACACAGCAGGAAACTCATTGGTTTGCTCAAATCCTGGAGCACGCCAATTTAAGCTTGCTTCCCAAACAGGTCCGCCGTTGAGGTAATATGCGCAACCTTTGCCTTTTTCAGCTTCGGTTTTATATTGCGTTTCGTTTACAAACGCTTCAAATGCGCCAACAGTCACTTCTTTGCTCTGCATAGCAAAAGATTCACTAATCGTTTTTTCAACCACGGGGCGTTCATTTTCAAGCCCATTGCCGTTTATATCACCCATTTTAAATTTACCAAAGGGGATCATCACTGCTGATGGGTCCACCATAGGTGGGCGTGTATCAACTTCCATTCCTTTTGGGCAATCGACTCTGACTTTTTTTCCAACTGAGCAAAAAGCGTTCGCGTTTTCTTTAAGTCAATTCGCGCTTTATAAGGGATGTAACCTTCTTTGCGTATTTCTAATTTATGCAAACCACGTGGTAAGTTCGTCACCAAACGAGTAGAACCTACTCGAATATCATTAATAAATACTTCATCGCCGTGTACATTAGAGCGTAAGGTTAACTAAACTAATTGATCTTTCTTGTTCTCAGCGACCACTTTAGGCTTTTTATTAACTGTTTTAGCGACAACGGCAGCGGCTTTATTATCCCCATTATAGCTGAATGTTAACTGACTATCAGAGAAAGTAGTGCTATAAGCTGGCTGATAAGTATTTGCCAGCGGGGTACCATACTCTAAACAAAAACTATTATTCACACTAAGTAAGTGACATAAACGACTGCTGTTTACATCTCCGCGCATAGTAACGCTTAATTGACGTTGTAATCACCTTGCCCGCTAAATGCGCTCTTAATCACGTGACTACTTAAAATTTGTACTTGTGCCCCTGCCATGTCTCGCTTAGGTTCAACAAGACGTTTTTCTGTAAGATTTTCAAATATTTGATCTAAAAAACGTTTAGTTGCCTTTTTCAGCTCTATTTGCTGACCGCTCTGCTCACATGCCGCCAGTGTTTCAGTCCGCTTACAGTTAATGGTATGATCAACTTCAAACGTACCCTCTCGGGTAAACTCATTGCGTAATCGCTCTACACGCGCCGTGGTATATTGCACTTTTAAGCTTTCAATGGTGTTTTGAAGTGCATGTTTATCAGCGCGAATTTGCTCAATATCTTTTAGATGGGATGCAATTGCCGCCAATTGCATAGAAATATCATTTTTATTTTGTTCTTGATCAACAACGGCTTTTTGATAACGCGACTGTGCAGAGGTAATGTCTAGCGACGGATTATCAATTAAACGTCGATACATATCATTCATCGCATCCAACGCTTGGTTTTTTTCTTTATCAAGCTGTGTGGAACGCGTTATCAGCAATTCAAGTTGTGTTTGAAGTTGATTCTCTTCTTTTAAATATTTGCCGAGCATCGTCGTTGAACGAGTGTATTCTGTTTGTTTCGTATTAATCTCTGATTCAATTCTGTTTACAGTAGTTGTATCTTGTGCAAATACTGTGCTTGCAAAAAAGCTAGCAGAAATTAACAGAGATAAAGGAGCAATTCGCATATATTCCAGACCCAAAAAAGCGGCAATTATTTGGTTATTATTATTTTTTATAATAAAACCTTATGCTATGTACTTGAAGCACAAAACACAAGCTTTGTTCATTTATTATCTCAGTTTACAACTATTATCCCGTTTCATGCCAGTAAATAACCGTTTCATTTGTACTAAATAGCTAATTTATTTAACAACACCGAGATTTATCTGCATTTTACGCTATTAAGATGCCAATTTAGCCGCGTATTCATATTTTTTAGTTTGCTTAAGTAATAAAAACTGAGTCAAAATAACGCTATTACACAGCACATTCATCATGTAACTAATGAAAAAGAGTGATAATGCCAATACCATTCAGTATTAATGAACATAGCTATTTACAAACAATTACCAGTGAATTACTAACAGACAAGAAAATAACTTTAACTATTAAGCGCGATGATTTATTGCATCCACTTATCAGCGGTAATAAATGGCGAAAGCTCAAATACAATTTAGTTCGTATGCAACAACTGGGTAAATCTGAATTACTTACATTTGGTGGTGCTTTTTCAAATCACATTCATGCGTGCGCCGCTGCTGGTAAAGAGTTTAACTTAACAACCCACGCAATTGTGCGCGGCCCACAGCTTGATCTAAATAATCCTACTCTAAAATTTGCACAGCAATGTGGTATGCAGTTACATGCAGTCAATCGTATAGAGTACAAACAACGACATGATGAAGCCTATTTAGCCGCATTACAGGCACGCTTTCCAAACGCATACATTCTACCTGAAGGAGGCACTAACGAGTTTGCTATAGAGGGATGTAAAGAGCTTGCCCAGAGTTTACCTGAGCACGACTACTTAATCTGTCCAACTGGCAGTGGCGGCACCTTGGCTGGATTGGTAGAGGGCAGCTCAAATAAAATCAACCTACTAGGGATTGCTGTTTTAAAGCAAGCCGACTACCTGCGGGACGAAATACGCGCTCTTAGCCCTAAAGCAAAATCACAAAATAACTGGCAACTACTTACGCAATTTCACGGTGGTGGATATGGTCGTTTTACAGCTGAGTTATGGCAGTTTTGCCAACACATGCAGCATCAACATCAATTACCCTTGGAGCCTATTTACAGCGGTAAAATGATGTACGCACTTTGGCAGCTCATCAATAATGATTACTTTGTCCCTAACAGCAAAATTATTGCAATACATACTGGTGGGTTGCAAGGTTTAGAAGGGCTAAAATATCGCAAATTAGTGTAGAGTATATTTAACTTGTTAATTGCTTAGCATTAGTGAAATGCGACTTGAGTATAATTGGGTAGTAATTTAGAAAAATATCCTCCTTGCGCGCCGCTAATGCCTATTACTTTTAAAAGTTGTAGCTCCTGAGGCGTCTCTACATCAAGTGCAAATACTGACAAGCTCAATAATCTACTTATATGCACAATTCCCCTAACGTATTTTTGTTGTGAATTACTGCGCTCTATCCCATGGACAAGTTCAAAAGCTAAGTTAAGCCCTGATATTTGTTTATTAAGCGTAAACTTAAAAATATTTTTACTGCTTCTCACATCATCAATTACAATATTGCAGTTTAGTGCCGCTATTGCTGCAAAAGCGCCTTGCAACCGTAATTGATTATTTAAGAATTCTGATTCATTTATAGAAAATTGCAGTGTATGTTGGTTTTTTAAGTCATTGATATAAGCAGTTAACCAGCTCCAAAACTCGTTATTAAACCAGTTTTTAGGATGTAACTTAATACTGATAACTGACGATGAGTTATCTATAAGCAATAGTTTTTTTACTTGCATAACTACCGCTTGATCGTGCAATAGCGCCTCACCTTCGTTATAAAATTGACTGATACTTTCTTGATTAAGTAATTGTTTATTTCCCCTGTCATTACTTTTAATTGATACGTAATGCTTAATAATAGCGCCGCTATCGAGCTCGTATACTGGTTGAAATAAAATAGCCAATTTTTGCTTTTTAATTCGTTGTGGTATTGAGTGTCTATCGAGCTTTTGGACATGACCATAATTTAACGCTAATTGGTGATAATGCTTAACTCGATTTTGCTGCGAAAGAGTAAGTGCCGACTTTGCCAACTGATACACCATAACCTGATCAGCCTCGGAATAATAAGTACATAAACCTACTTTTACATGCCTCTGTGCAGTTCTTGGCGCCAATACATGAGCGGCACTTACAATGCATTGATATAAATATTTAGCGCAATTGAGTTTATAAATTGCATCAATCCCTGTGAGAGTAAAAGCGAAATTGCCTGCAGTTAATAACTTAACCGATATTTCAGTCGTATTAATAAAGTCTTTTGCCAATAAGACTTTAAGAGTCGCTTGTAAGTCAGTGTTTGCATCAAAATGACATTCACACTGAATAAGTGCAAATACATTATATTTAATTGCTTCCTGCACATTAGTTGTCGCTATTGGAGCGAGCTGTAAAGAACTCACTTTGGGTGCATAACGTACTTTCTTATTATTAAAGTGCTGCTGACGTTTAGAGGTTATTGTGCTGTTTTTTATTGTTTTAGGCTTTTTAAAACGTCGAATGCAAAGCATAGCGAGCAAAAGAACCGCGTTTATTATTAAAAACAAATAGCTATAGCTATACCAAACTGGCCATGAGTAGAGCAAAATTCCTTTTGAGTTAGCGATAAAATAATGTTTTTGTTTTTCTATATAAATAGAGTTTTTATTAGGGGCGAGCGTAAAAGGCGTATTTGCAATAAGTTGTTTTTCATTGGCCAATGGCTGTTGCAATTGCTTTGCTAGCTTTAAACCAACTTGCTCGTTTTGATGCTGTAAAACCAAACTTAAACCGCTATTAATAATCACTAGCAAGGCGATACACAGAGCAAAAAACAAAGCATTTGAATAATTGGTAAAGTGAAATTTACTGGCTTTCATAACCCACCGGCACATCAAATAAGTTATTAAAGTGTTGTCTACTATTTGCAATTGTACAAGCCAATAATAAAAGTTTAGCGAAGGTTTAAAAGTTAGTACTTAATATTTATAAATATTATATTTAGCCTTCAATTAGTTAACTAAACAGCAGTCATT